>JBNGDQ010000114.1:0-2404 GCA_049975285.1 Thermoplasmatota archaeon | reverse complement strand
GAAACCTGGACATGGTGCGGCAGACCGGAGACGTCACTTTCATACAGGGGGACGCCGGCGACTATGCTGCCATGCGGTTGCTCTTGCAAAAACATCAGGTAGACATGGTCTTCCATGAGGCAGCCCGCCCCGGCGTCCGGGCCTCCCTGGCTGAGCCGCTGGCCACCCACCAGAAAAACGTGATGACCGCGCTTCATCTCCTCCGAGCAGCCACGGAAGCAGAGGTCGACTGCTTCGTCAACGCCTCATCATCGTCGGTCTATGGGGAACCAGAACGCCTGCCGCTCGAGGAGACCCATTGCTGTCGGCCGCTCTCCCCCTACGGGGCCAGCAAGCTCAGCGTTGAAGCCTACGTGCATAGCTTCTATCAGGTCTACGATCTGCCAGCGGTATCGCTCCGCTACTTCACGGTCTACGGCCCCCGGATGCGCCCGGACCTGGCCATCTTTCATTTCACCCGGCAGCTGCTCGACGGCGAGCCACCCGTTGTGTTCGGCGACGGCACCCAGAGACGCGATTTCACCTACATCGACGACGTCATCGAGGCCAACCTCCGAGCGCTCAAACAGCAGCCCTGGGGAGAAATCATCAACGTGGGCTCCGGGCAGCACATATCGATAAATGAGCTACTCGAGCAACTGGCCGCGCTCACCGGACAGGACGCCAACCCCGTCTACCAGGATCGGATCTGCGGCGATGTCTCCCAGACCTGGGCCCACGTGGACAAAGCCCGGCGGCTCCTCGGCTGGCAGCCCACCGTCACGCTCGAGGACGGGCTCCACCGGTTCGTGGACTGGTACCAGCAGCAACAGGATCTCTACCATCGCTGCCTGGCTAACCCCTGACATGGCGGAGCACGTGCAGCAGCACCCCGGCCAAGAGAAGCCATACCCCGACGGCCAGCAACACCGGCACCATCACTGGCTCACTCCAGCCCAGCCAGTTCCATCCATCCAGCATGATGACTCCGATGACGGCAACAGCGATGCCACCCACGACGCGTTTGTCCTCCCGGAACAGCGGGACGAACAACAGCAGGGGCACATAATACCCGGAATGTATCTTGGGAAACAACAGCAAAAAAAGCAGCAGAAACAACAGCGCCGTTGACGACTTCCTAGCCCGGCGGTGCACCACCAGCCAGAGCAGCGCCGCACCGGCCACAGCCAGCACGGGTACCAGCCAGGCCGGGTCAAGGCCGACTTCGCCCAGATACTGCCACAACGAGATACCCTCCAGAGTAGGACCGCTCTCCCCCAAGATATACAACCGGAGGAAGGCGGCAACCTCATCAGGCGCCACTAGAGCGAATGGAGCAATGACGGCAGCCGTGATACCGCCAGCGATGGCCACCCAGCCACCTTTTTTCCGCCAGGAATCGCTGCCGGAGAGCAGCGCCGGAAGCAACAGGACAGACCAGAGCTTGCACGCCATGCCCAACCCGATGGCCTCAGCCGCCCGCTCCATCGCACGGCGCACCAACAGAAAGAGCGCGGCGCCGTACAGCAGTGCTACGATGACGTCGTCCTGAACGGCAAACAATGTTGAATACACCGTGAGCGGGTTGCACAACAGGAACAGCGCCGCCGGCAGTCCTGGCCCGTCTCGCCGCAGGCGCAATGCGAGCCAGCTGAGGAGAAACGCAAAACAGGCGAAGTAGAGGCGAAAGACGAGGAATGAACCGCCCAGCGAGACGGGTAGCAACCAGAAGAGATTGATGAACGGCGGCGTCGCCGTGTAGACATCCTGATAGAGCAGCTTCCCCTCCAGCAGCGCCTCGCCGGGGGCCCGATAAAACAGGACATCCGTCCGTTTTTCGACCACCTTGACCGTCCACACGGCAGACGTATTGTAGAGAAATGCTGCTGCCTCGTCGGATAACGGCCAGGTGCGATTAGCATCAAACCGGGCGGTGCTGTCCAGCGTCCCGTAGCCCTGCAGCGTGAGCTCCACCGGCACGTAGCCCGCCTCAACTGCCACGGATATCTGCTGCACCGTATCATTGAGGATGAGAGTCGCCCGGGTGTCACTGTCCCCGTCCACATAGATGGCGATGGTTCGCCGCGGGCGATAGAGCTCACTGCTGTCAAGCTGCACCTCGTAGCTCTCCTCGGGAAACGCTGCACTGAGCCCGACGGCCAACGGCACATAGATGACAAGCCAGACGACAGCGAGCCATACCAGGGGTCGCTGCACGCGCCGCAGGCAGCCGACGAGCTGCTGCATCCGCCCGGTCTGTTCCTCCATTGCCCCTGAAATTGATGTAGCTTATATTAATGTGCCTGTAAGCCCCCCGGAATCCACCAGATTTATATAGCAGAGGGCATTCGCCCATCGCCTATGCCTCGTATTGAGAGCCGCCTGGGCAAAGAGCACATCGCCCTGATATTCGCGTCCATCGGCT
>JBNGDQ010000113.1:0-4815 GCA_049975285.1 Thermoplasmatota archaeon | reverse complement strand
GACGTTGTCTCCTGTATTCCTATGGCAGTGAAACCGCCGATGAGGAACATGCCAACAATGGCTAAGGATACTATCTTTTTCATGGTAAATGCCTCGTCCAATCAATTCGGCGCGATTATTTAAACGTTATGTGCATGCGCTCGCTTACTCGATGCCCAGTTCTTCTTTCCGTTTCCCCGCCTCCCTGAGGACATCCGCCGCCACATAAATGGCGCATCCCTCCCGGGCGGCCAGCGCGATGCAATCGCTGGGTCGGGCATCTATGATTATCTCTTCGGCTTCACCGCTGCTGTAATGCTCGACGTAGAGCTTCGCCATGAACACGCCGGCATGCAGACCATCGATGACCACCCGGGTGATACAGCCGGACATAGCATTGATAAGCCGGATGAAAATATCATGGGTCATCGGACGCGACGGCGCCACGCCATGCAACCCGTTGATGATGCTGACCGCCTGCCCCTTAGTGACATAGATAGGCAATGCGACTTCGTCGTTGACGAGCACAATCTCGCTGAAACTCTCAGCTGGATAATACTCTGGATGTATCTCCATCTTTACCAGGTCCTCGGTCATGGTATCGACGCCAGCCGTTTGATACGCCGCACCACGTTGGGATGCGAGGAGAACACTTCCAGCAACCGGTCAGTCGTGTTCACCCGAGCCCGATCAGCGAACTGTTGTACCTCATAGCTATCAAGATGCCCATCCATGTCGAGATCCGCCTGCCGCAGATCCGCGATGTCTCGCTCCGCCCGCGAAGGATCCGTAGCCAAGAACGCCTTGGTCCCCTCGACTTTTTTCCGTTCCTCCCGACTCACCTGCGTGGTATCCAACGTGATACGGTAGAGCGCCGAGGCCAACGCGTGCGACTTGCCGGTCAGCTCTGCTCCACCCTGATCAGCATAATACTCCCGGATGCGGCTGACGTAGAGCACGATGAGATTGGTCACCAGATACAGGACAAACGCCACGATGGCGATGAGAGACCCAGCTCCCTGTCGCCCCCGCCCGAACAGAAACGTCCAGAACGTAAAATAACAGATAAGCGGAATGACAGACAGCATAGTGATGACCACCATATCCCGGTGACGGAGATGCGAGACCTCATGCGCCAGGACCGCCTCCAGCTCCTCCCGGTTGAGCCGCTGCAGCAACGCCTCAGTGACACACACCCGCCCATCTTTTTTACTGCGACCGAACGCAAAGGCATTGGGCACCTTCCGCTTCGAGATACCAACCTTGGGCATCGGCAGCCCAGCCAGCTGCGCCAGCCGCTGCACGGTATCATACAGCTCAGGATGATCACTCCGCTCGATGTACCGGACCCGCATCGTCGCCTCCACGATCTTGGGGCCCGTGAAATACTGCAGGACAACGATGCCCACAGCCAGAGCTGCCAGCGGAATCGGATACGCGGCACCCAGCAGATACGCTATCAGGGTGATGAAGCCATAGATAAGCGCGAACATCACCGCCACGGCAATAGCCAGCCGAGCCTGCAGCCACATCGTTGACATTGTCGATTACAATGATGGCTGGTAGATAAAGCTTACTGACCCCGACTATATCGAGAGATACGGCACGCCCCGCATCACCACGGCAACGACCGCGGCAGCGGCAACGATGCCCACGATGGCTTCACCCCGAAGCCGCACGTTGAAATAACGCTGCACGCGCTCCCGGGCCAGGTAGAACCCGATAATGGCGCCGACCGCAATCACTACCAGCACGCCACTCGTCATGGCGATGAGCCACCCAAACGAGAGACCGCCATCCAGCATGGATACCAGGAAATCGAACACCCGGAGCGCTACATACCACCCGATGAGCAGCAACGCCAGCATCCACGACCAGGCCTGCCCGGCCATGAACCCCAAGCCGACGAGCAGGAACAACACCGCGAACACCGCCGACCCGGCGAGAGAAAACACCAACAAGTCCATATCGGCACCCACCACGTCAAGCCCGATACGGACCACGTATAGCAATGCTACCAGAACAGCGCAGACGGCCAGCACCGATACCCCCAGCGGCCGTTTCATCCCTCGACAACACGCCACTCCCTTTTAGGTCTTTATCTTTCTCCCAGGCTAAAAACTATACTCCGTCGAGCCGGCCGGGATGAACTCCTCCCGGGAGATAAGCAGCAGCACCAGCGCGATGATACCCAGCGGGATACCAACGATGCTAAAAAACCCGGCAATGATGCCGCAGACAGCGCCCACGACAGCGAAGACGAAATACTTCCGCAGCAACGCCAGGATACCCCCGATGAGCGCCACCACTGACAGGGCCAGGATACCGACGGCGAGCGCCGGCGCCAGGTCGAGGACCACGAGCATCAAGCCCCGCTGGCTGGTCGTACCGGTTCCCGACTCCAGAGTGAAATCCTGGGCGGGCAGCGTGATATCCCAGGGCAGCACGAACACCTCAGCCCGCAGCGTCTTGTAGCCGGGAGACGTGAACACGAGTGTATGCTCTCCCCCGGTAATATTTACGAACTGGAAATCCCCTGAGCCATCAGTGGTCGTCACCAACGTCGTTCCCTCAACCGTGACGTTGACCCCGGCCAATCCATCGCCGTCCTCATCCACAACGGTCCCGGAGTAGGTGCTCGTCATGCCCGTATCCGTCAGGGTGTCCAGTGAAAAGAGCAACGCCCCGGCCATTATAGTCCCGAGGAGAAATATCACGATGAGCAGGACGCCGGCCACCACAGGCTTCAATGAATGCTTATCCAGGTGGACGGAGGGATGAATCGGCGGGGTTTCCTCCTCCCAACTGTACCGCTCGTCGACGTTGACCCGGAAATCCATGCCGCACTGGGGGCAGGCGGCGACCTGTTCACCGCTGGCACCGTCCGGTACCTCGATGACGACGTTCTGGCGGCAGTGGGGACAGCGGGCCTTGCCTTTCATGGCTGAAAGAATAAACACTCTCTTAATATAGTTTGTTCACCTGTTTCACTCAGGAAGAAAACCGGGATCTCTACCAGAAACGATTCCGCTACTCCAATTAGTCCTTTACCTCGAACTCTATGACAATCCTGCCGTCCTGATCTACCAATCGGCGCAGGTTGCCCCGGGCCACGATGTCGCAGTCAGCAAAGGAGCCAATCTTTTTCCACTCCTCACTCATATCATCAACGGAAACATCATGTTCAGGATGCCGGATTCTGCCGCCTGCAACCATATATACACCTCCAATATATACAACTCCGAGGATATAGATAACACTTTTGACCGACACCTCGTCCACAGATAACAGCAGTCACCATCACTCATCCCCTGGATGTTTCCAAACCTTTTAGTAGCAACAGCCAATCCACAGATGTGTGGTCACAACTGCTGCAGGCGCTCTTCCTATTGCTGCTGCCACTGGTTCTGCTGGCCGGGCTGCTCGCCGCCTATGTCACCCGCCGGGGCATGTTCCACGCCATCGGATTCTCCCGGCAGGAGATGGGACTCATCGCCATTGGCCCATTTGCAGCCATGCTGTTCGACGTCCCCGTGTTCATCTACCAGGACTACTTCCTCGCGTTCAACATCGGCGGCGCCATCGTCCCCATCGCACTCTCCCTCCATCTCATCCGGAAGCATGCCATTAGCCTGCCCCGCCTGGCCATCGGCACCGGGCTGGTCGCCGTCGCCTCGTTCATGATAACCCGGGTGACGGACATGGGCGTCGTCGCCTCATTTCCCTTCTACCTGCTGCCATCCATCCTGGCTGCGTTGCTCGCATTACTCCTGATTTCCCGCCAATCCACTGCAGCGCCCGGCTACGGCTACGCCATCGCCACCCTGGGCGTGGTCATCGGCGCTGACTTTTTCCATCTCCCAGAGATATTCAGTGAGCCGTTCATGGGATCCGTGGGCGGCGCCGGATTGTATGACATGGTCTACATCGCTGGATTACTCTCCATGGGACTCATCCTGCCATTCATGAGCCGGAGCATCAAACGGCGACCATACCAGAGCACTGATCCGCATTTCCTGCTCCGGAAGGCCCGCCGGACCCCTGACCGGGAGATGGCCCGCCATGTAGTCGTCCGTGCAGTCCGGCAGAAACTCCTCCGGCTGGGCTATCCCGGCGATGGAGAGACACTCCGTCGGCTGCTCGGTCCAGCTGCCGGGCATGACTTCCGGGTGCTCCAGCGTCGGTCGTTCTCCACGGCGGAAGACGCCCGGGCGGCCTGGACGACGGGCTCACTGCTCATCGATGCCCTGGATAAACTGGAGCGCCAGCGGTATGCCTCGGCGCTGCGGCGCACCCTCGCGTTTTTCATTGATGCCGCTATCCTGGGATTTCTGTCATTGCTGCCGGCGTTGCTCTCTGGGTTCAACCGGCTGACGATGTTCTTCGTCTTCTTTTTTTCCCTGCAGCTCATCTATTTCACGGGCCTGGAATACTTGGCGGGGACCACCGTGGGCAAAGGACTGCTGCGGCTGGCGGTGACGGATGAACGCGGCGGCTACCCGAATTTTATGACGGTGTTTACGCGGAACATCATCCGGTTTTTCGACATGCTCCTCCTCGGCTACCTGGTCAGCCTGATTATGATTGGTTTCACGGAGAAAAAACAGCGGCTCGGGGATATCGTGGCTGGCACCGTGGTGGTAAAAAACAGATAGAAAGGGGAAAAGGGCAGGCGGAGGCCTGCAGGGGCAATGCCCCACTGGTTGAGACGTATACTGTTTACTCGATGACTTCAACGTGAACGGCTTTGGGTCCACGTGCTTCCTCTTGCATGTCGAACTTGACTTTTGTGCCTTCGGTCAACTGGGCGCCCGACTGGACGTCGGACTCGTGTAC
>JBNGDQ010000112.1:0-4834 GCA_049975285.1 Thermoplasmatota archaeon | reverse complement strand
GGTCATCGTGGTGACGGGGGGTGTTCCATCGGTTGGGGTAATGGTGGCGGTGTCTTGGTCAGTGGTGCGGCCGATGGCAAGGGTGCCGTCTTTGATGATGGCGGTGGCATTGGCTGTGTTTATCTGTGATGTGCAGCTGGTAACGGTGACGTCGAACTGGATGGTAGCAGTGCCGTCGGGCGGGAGGTATGGGATGATCCAGATGAGCATGTCGTTGAAGAGATTGGGTTCAGTGTCGTCGCCGTTCAGGGTGCACTCGTTGGCGTAGGTGAGGCCTAAGGGGAGGAGATCAGTTACGTTAATCTCATAGAGCGGAAGGGTATGGGTGTTAACAAGGGCAATGCGCATGGTAACGGTGCTGCCCTGCGGTGCCACATAGTCGTCCACCCAGTCCTTGAGCGGGGGATCCATGATGGATTTTTCTATCTGGAGGCCGGTCATTGAGGGGAGAGTGATGTAGATAGGCTGCTCGAGATGATTGTTGTAGGGGTTTTGGTCGCTGTTGAGCTCTGTGGAAATGTTGATGATATAGTAGCCGTATTCGGCGGCGTTCCAGGCGGGGGTGAACTGGATATCAGTGGTAGCCCCACCATGTAGTGGTCCCACCGTGGTGTCTTCGTGGTAGACGAGGGTGAGTGGTGCGGTGGTGACGGTGTCTCGTACTTGGTATATGGAGCAGTCAACAGGGAATGATACGGTGTTCTGTCCATAGTTTTGTATGGATGCATGGACGGTATGGAAGCCGATGGTGTCGCCCATGGCGGGCTCCGTGACTGCTAGGGGAGCGACATCATAGGTGGGAGACCAGCAGGTGGGTCCGTAGACGTCATCGAGGAGGATGGCATCCATGGTGTCCTCGTGGTCTGCAAGATGGAAGCCAATGTAGCCCAGGGTGTCGGCGTATGCGTTGAGAGGGATGGTGGCCTTGGTCCATGTGTCTGTGGTGGTCGTCGTGGTCCACAGTCGGGTCTTGAATCCAGCGATGGCGTGTGGTGATGCCTGGGTGGAGAGGTAGACTTCGAGGGTGGCGGAGTCCGGTATTCCTTGTTTGGTGGTATACCAGAAGGTCAGCGTCTCATCGTCATGGAGGTGGAGGCGCGGGGTGATCAGCCAGGCGTCGGCGCTCCCATTTGTGCCGTAGGGGGCGTAGGCGGTGTAGGTGCCGCTGTGAGGTGTTTGATAGCTGTTGGTTTGCTGCCAGCCGCTATTCTCGCTGTCTGCTAGTGTCCATTGGTTGGGGGGCCAGGCTTCGAAGCTTTCATAGAGCTGGTTGGATCCGATGACCGTTAGGGTTTTGGTGGTTGCGTTGTTGCTGTGATCTTGGTCGCCGGGCAGCGTGGATGTAACAGTGAGGGTGTAGGTGCCAGGGGTGGCAGGAGCGGTCCAGGATGGCATGAAGATGATAGTGGCGGAGTGGTTGGCCGGGAGGCTGTCGGTCAGGAGTGCTGTGTCTTGGTAGGTGTAGCTGGTTGGTCCGGTGATGGTGAGGGTGATGGGGATGTTGGTCTGGGTGGTGGTGCCTGTGTTGTGGAGGGTGGCTGTGATGGTGGTGGCGGTGCCGCTGTGGATATAGGATGCTGTGGGCTGGGTGATCGCAGTTACAGCAATGTCGATATCATAGGGTTCGGTGAGGGTGACGTGGTCGAGGTAGATGTTGCCGCCGAAGTCGCTGATGCCGAGGAAGCCGAGATGGAAGGTGGTGTCGATGGGGTCGAGGGTGATGCTGTGGCGTTGCCAGCCGGTGTTCTCCGCGTAGCGGTCGATGGTGGTGAGGGTGGTCCAGGTGGCTGCGGTACGGAGTTGTACGGCGAGGCGGTCCATGGCGCCGGGGGTGTAGGATGAATGATACATATAGAAAGTGAGGGTACAGTGGGTGTCCTCGGTGGCTGCAAATACGGGTGTTTCCAGGCGTGCTTGGGCGCCCGTAGGACTGGTAAATGAGTTGTACTGCGCCATAGCGGTTCCCTGGTATGGTGTCACGGTGGGATAGCTGCCGCTCGTGGTTTGACTCCAGTTGCCTGTGGGCTCGGTTGCAGTGGCGTTGAGGATGGTGATGGTCCATTCGGGGGGTGGCCAGAATCCATCGAAGCCTTCCGAGAAGACGATGTTACCCGTGGCCTGGGCGACCCCATGATGTTGCGGGGTGAGAATCGGTGGGAGTTGCAGAGCGGTGAGCAGGAGCACGATAAGGCAGAACAAGGTCGACAGTAGTTTCCCCTGTTTCCGGTTACTTACCACCAATCATACCACCATCCTATACCACTTCTAAATCGTCCCCAGTAGCGGACTACGATGTATATCTTGATCAGGGTATCAGAGTGCCAAGGTGAAATCATCCAATGGTATGTGTTAGGGCCCGTGAGTGATATCTCGTTGACGCTATGATGAATGGTGGGCCAATAATAATAGAGCCCCGCGCTGATAATGTATTTGATGCGGAGCAGCCGGATGCTGTGATAGGGCCAGTAGTTATCCCAGACGTAGTTGTGCAGCTGGATGGCGCCGCTGTGGGACCAGTCGGCGTCCAGCTTGAAGAGCGCTCGGCGGTAGGTTTTGCCGCAGACTTTTATGAAGAGGCCGGCACGGAACCCGGCGTCAATGGAAAACTGGACGTGGATGCGCCATTTCATGTAGAAGTGGGCGGTGGGCAGGCCGTCGATAGTCAGGATGATCTCGGGGGTGTTGAGGTCGATGATGACTTTGTTCCAGTCTTTGACTTCGAGGATGTATTCGCGGACGCCGACACGAAGGAACAGATGCACCCAATATTGGTAGTAGACGCCGACCCAGCTGAGACCCCATTCGTCGTCATCTACTTTGTCATATGAGCCGCTGACCACAATGTTGAAGTTGACGGTGAACTCGCCGACACGTTCCGTTGGATACTCATTGGTGCGGATGGAGCAGCGTTGACTGGCTTTGTTGTAGTTGATGGTGACGCCATGCGCAGGGATATCGATGATTTTGAGTTGCAGATAGGGGAGCTGGTCGATGTGCGGGATCTGGACGAGATCCTGGAAGCGGGTGCCGTCCAGCCACGTGATCACGTCCAAGGTGGACGCAGATGCCGTATAGGAGACGACAGGGAAGTCATGGCCTTTCTCCACCGTGAGGGTAAACATGGTGGGAATGTCTTCCAGGCTGAAGTAGGCCGCCCAGTCCTGGACGCCATGCAAGTCGGGGCGTTTGATGCCGGCGAACAGTTGGCTGATGCTCTGATCGGCCTGATAATCGACGGTGGCCTCCATGCTGCCGCCCTGGATGTGATAGCTGCTGCTGAGATTGATCTGGGTGGGAATGTTGGAGAGACTGGCTCGGAGGGTGGTATCGCGGATGTAGACGCCGCCGATGTGATGATCGATATAGGCATTGATGTCCACACCGTTGGTGATAGCGGAGGAGGCAGTAAAGGAGATCTGCATGCTATGGTTTTGTTTATCGAGACGGTACCAGAGATGGAAGGACGTGGGAATGGTGATGTGGATGCGGCCTTTACAGGCGATATCGCCTTCTTGGTCGTTGAGCCGCAGGCCGACGGTGTGGAGCGGCGGGTGCGGCGTCGTCGTGATTAGAGCGGGAGGGCCATATTCCAGGTAGGCATCGATGGATGTTGCACGATCGGCGGTGTAGGTAAAATGATTGAGATTTTTTTCAAATGAGATGGTGATGGTATGGGGGATATTGTCGAAGCGGATGATCCCACCGAGCCAGATATTGGGGGAGATGAACTTGATCTGCGTCTGGATGAGGACATCCGTCATATCCTGATCCATCTCGATGGCGATATGGGTGGCGTCGTCGCTGGTTCGAGTGTAGCTGACATGGGAGGGTGTGTTAAAGTTTCCGATGATGCCCATGGTCTTGATGTGCAGCGGATTGGTGGGCGTATACAGGGTCGTAGTAAGGGTAAGACCATGATCCCGGGTGAGTGGCATGTATTCATAGTTGCCCAGGTGGTCCTTTTTGAAGAGCTTGAAGACAATGTTAGCGCCGCTGCCCGCCATCTGCCCCGTGTATTCGATGCCGTTGCTCCAGTTGACCGTGCATCCCGGGATATTATGAGCTGCCAGATAGATGGTGGTATCCTTGGTCGCCCAGGCCGGCGGCGGGAAATCACCGATGCGGAGGTAGCGATAGTTGAACGCCGCGGAAAAATAGATGCTACCGATCTCATCATTCATCTCCAGACCCACCTCACCATTTTTGAAATCCCAGGCAACATCGATATCGTTCGGCAGCGCCGTCAGCCCCACGCTGGCTGTGAGACCCATATAGGAGATTACGGCAGCCATCAAGTCGATGTTGTCGGCTGCCTGGTAGCTCAGATTGGTGAGATTGCAATAAATGTCAATATCGCCTGCGGGGATGGCTCCGATGAGCCCCGACACATTGAGGGGTTCTCCCTCCAGCTCTGCGCCGATATAAAAAAACATGGAGAGCTCCTGGAATAAGTCAACATGGACATGCCGCTGTTCAAGGTCCACGGTGACATTGTGCAGGGGGACATTCCAGATGCGGAGTTTGGCACCCTGCCCCAGCTGCGCTCCGAGCAGATTCCCCTGCGTGGGCCATGAAAGCGCGGTGCGGGAGAGATTGATGAAGGTGACATCGAAGGCGCCCAGGCTTTCGTTCATGGTGAAGGTCACGTAGCTCAGGTTCCGCCAGTGGAGGCTGACATTTGCTGGCATCGCCACGGTGGCCATCCCGAGATAGTAGCCCGGGGTGGATCCGCCAGCAGCGACGCTGCCGATGTACTGGTCAGCGGGCTGCACGGGAGCCCGTCCTGTGGGCGTGAAGGAGACGCCATGTGGCGGCATGATGTACTGGGTGAGAT
>JBNGDQ010000111.1:0-4840 GCA_049975285.1 Thermoplasmatota archaeon | reverse complement strand
CTGGGGAGGATACCACTCGATCCCAACATTGTAGAGACCGGTGACAGCGGCAAGCCCTTTGTTCATGAAGAGAGTGCTGCAGCCAATGCATTCTTAAGGATAATAGATAAAATAAAGAAGCAAAAAAATAACTCCGGGTGAGGGCCGCATGTCATTCACGAGGATGGTAACTTTCTGATATAGAAGAATGTGCCATCGTACTCTGTCTCAACCAGCCTGCCCTCTCGTAAGAGCTGATCGATAATTTCCCAGCCGACCCCCTTTTTAGACAGGAGCTGCTGCACACTCTCCTTTCTCATGGGGTGTACAGAGGTGATACTGAGAATATCCTCTGCGATATCTCCCGTGGAAGCAAATGCATCACCCTCGAAGCCAGTGAGACCTTCAGTGTAGATACCATGGTCCCTGAAAATGGTATAGGCTCTACTTACCGCAAGTTCATTTGCAGGTTGCACCCAGTTTTTCGCGGGTGGTCTGAACGGAATGGCGATATAGCTTTTCTCAACATCTAAACCCTCAATATACTCCGCAATGTTTATGGCCTCCCGTGCGGTGTCATTAACATTGCGGACCAACATGGTTTCAGTGAGCAGTTTGCCAGCATAGTGCCGTGAAAATTCCTGGATGCCTTCCAGGATTCGGGAGAGCTGTAGCCCTCCATGTGGTCGGTTGATGCTCCGCCACACCGGTTCACTGAGCGCATCGATCTTGATGGATACCATGTCGGCGGCCTGCAGGTCATCCTGCACGTCCCGTTTCCAGAGAAGAGAGCCGTTGGTGATCACCGCGATGTCGATGCCCAGCGGCTGAAGCATCTCTATATGCCTGCCCAGGTGGCTGTCCAGGGTGGGCTCTCCATCGGGTACGAATGTCAGATAGTCGATACGTTCGCCGTTCTGCCGGGCAGCCTGCACCTTACGTTCCACTGCTTTCACCAGCACGTCCGGGGGATAGAAGCTCTGCCTCTTGATACGCATGGCGCGGGTTATCCCCAGCTGGCAGTAGATGCAGGAATAGGTGCACCGTTTCGGGGGGATGTTGTTGATGCCTAGGCTCTGCCCAAGACGACGGGAGGGCACCGGACCATACACAATATCTTGCAATTCAGCTGTCATGGTGTTATACCGGCCACACCTGACGGGTGTACACGGCATCCCAGAACATATACTCGTATCGGCATGCCATGGTAAACACCCGCAGGAGATTTTCATAAGGGCATCTATCAGCTGCGCGGTTGACCAGGTGTTTTAGTTTATCAACTACCTCCTGGTAAGCATCTGTAGCGTAGACAGCGGCCCAATCGGTATAGAGCTGATTGTCATTACCTGGCAACTTGTCGCTATGATATGCTGCGATGTCGGCGTATGACCAGAAACAGGGGAGTACCGCGGTGATAGCTTCCGCGTAGGATTTTAGAGCGCTCGTTGAGAGCAAGAAGCTTCCATATGAAACGCTTATCGGAATCGGCTCCTGTGCCGCGGCATCCTGTATCGTATACCCGAGGCGCTCTATGAAGTCCTGGTATCCCTTGTACTCACTCTCAGCCTCCAGGTGGAGGATGTCAATGACTTCTCGCATCTCGTCCACCGTGGGAGCACGCGCAGCTATGATACTGAAGTTTTTCATCGCCGTGGTGAGATAGTGGTAGTCATGCAGGATGTAGAATGTGAATGTTTCCTGAGGGAGGTCACCGCTGAAAAGTTCAGCAACAAAAGGATGATCGATGAGGTGCTGCCAGATGTCGTCTACGTCCTTTCTGAGGCTATCCGCTGTGGTCATGGTTTCCTCCCCCGGACGACGATGAAATCACCTTCCTTGTAGCCTTCGATGGGTTTCTCTACTTGTTCATCGGTATACTTAGGGTGCCGTCGCAGGGTTTGGACAAACCGGAGGGCAGTGAACCCCGCTGTTCGCAATAAGGAGGTGGCATCGGCTACTGTCAACCAACGGGCTCCCCGTATAAAAGGCAGTGGATAAGGATGCCGGGGCGATATTGCGGGATCATGATGGCCACGGAGATATGCTGATTCATACAGCAGCGCATAGGAGCCCTCTCTGGCTAAAAACGAGACAACGACGTGGCCACCGGGCTTCAAAATGCGATAGGCTTCATCGACAGCCCGTTGGGGGTCTTTTACATAGCTCAATACCGTGCTCAACAGCACTGTATCAAATTGCTCGTCAGGATATGGTACCTCTTCGGCAGTTCCTATTTTTACCGAAATGCCTCTCTTCCGTGCTCGTTCAGCCATGTCTTCTGCTGGCTCAACGCCATATTTGATGCCGAGGTGCGAAGCAAACAAGCCGCTTCCTACACCGATACTCACGGCATTTTCTGGATGGAGCAGCAGTTCTTTTTCAGCGAGCAGCTCAGACTGAAATACATTCCTGTTTTTGTCAAACCAAGCATCAAAGTCTGCAGCAGATCCCTCAAAAGCGGAGGGCTGCAGCGGCTGGAGGTTGTGATACAATGGGCCATTCCCTCTTCCGAGGTCATTGGGGGCATTTTTGAGGGCACGGGTCACATAGTCCTTTGCAGCATCAATGGCATGAGAGGCATCCATCCCTTTCGCCAAGCCAGCCGTTATCGCGGCAGAAAAGGTGCACCCTGTTCCATGCGTGCTCGTCGTCTCAACGCGCGGTGCTTCAAAAACAGTAGAGGTTTCTCCGTCGAACAGGAGGTCACGAGCAGTCTTGCCAGGAAGATGGCCGCCCTTCAACAGAACAAACCGTGGACCCATCTGATAGATCGTTTTCGCTGCTTCCAGGGCATCATCCATATTCTCGATGTGCATACCAGCAAGCAATTCAGCTTCAAACACATTCGGGGTCACGATATATGCCGCTGGCAGCAGATGCTCCGCCAGCGATGTCTCAGCATTCTGCTGAAGCAGCCGGTCGCCACTCTCGGCAACCATGACGGGATCCACCACCAGTTTGGCTATTTCGTACTGTTTAACTTTCTCCGCTACCACTTTTATGATGTCGGCGCGTGACACCATCCCGGTCTTTGCAGCATCCACCCCAAGGTCTTCTACCACAGCATCGATTTGCTGACCAACCACTGCAGGAGAGATATCGTGAACCGCCCGGACCCCCTCAGTATTCTGGGCGGTCACCGACGTCACCGCCGACATACCAAAAACATTGAAAGCATGAAATGTCTTCAAATCCGCCTGAAGCCCTGCGCCACCGCCGGAATCTGACCCCGCAATAGTGAGCGCTTTTCCATCATATTGCATGTTGTACCCCTAGTATATTGCCTCCTTTGTATAATAAATGATACTCTTGCACGTTGGAGTGTATACATCGACGGCTGACTGAATGAAGCTATTCGAGACCACCCTTCATCACCCATGTTCCCACTGCCACCAGTATGCCCAACGCGAAGGCCACTATGCCATATGGTTTCATTTCTCGTTCAGCTTCTGGCAGCAGGTGCGATGCGCCCACATAGGCAAGGATTCCTGCTGTTACCCCCAGCAGGATTCCGAGATGTGATTCGTGGAGCGAAGAGATGAACGGAAAGCTTAGGACGGCCCCTATCGGCGTGGTTGCAGCCGCTGCCAGGAAAGCGTAGATAAACGCTTTTTTATCGCTGTAGCCCCCTTTTTGTATGAGTGAGAACGTGACGACGCCTTCCGGATATTCGTGCATGATCATCCCCATGGTAGCCATGGCCCCCAGGAAAATCGATACTGTATAGGTCGTTGTATAGATGATACCATCAACGAGCGAATGAAAGGCTATGCCATAGGCTGCGACAAGCCCGACCCGGCAGGCTCTCTGAAAATGTCTCTTATGGCAGACGTATACATCTATGAATCTGTTGATGATGAAGATTCCTAAAAAGCCGGCTAACATAAACACCGGGCCGTTAGGATTCATCTCAAAAGCTTTAGGGGCAGCTATCAGGATTGCTGCAGATATAAGAATACCGGCTGCGAAGTACATAAAATAGTTTATAGATTTGTTTGCCCATGGCTTGACTTTCCATATGGTAAGGATTCCTAATGTAGCAAAGAGACATGAGAAAAGACTCGCGGTGAGAACAGCAATGAAGCTTTCACTCATCGGCATTACCTCCTTCAATTATGTCACAATCGGAGCCACGAAATATTGGCTTGCCGCAGGGGCATAGTTTTGGATGCCCCAGCATGTGGCAGATTGCATCAATCAATTGGGTTGACGCATGATAATCAAGTTTCAATGATTCTTGACAGGCTTCATCAGGGCTATACGCCAGTGTGTGGGTGAGCAGTGTCTCCAGGATCCTATGTTTTCGTAGAAACATCTCTGCTGTATGTCTTCCCTGTTTTGTCAGTTTTACTCCCTGGTATGGCGTATACTGGAGAAGGCCCTTTTTACCAAGGTTTTGCAGAACCTCGGTCACACTGGCAGGGCGAACACCGAGCAAGGATGCCATCTCTGTGGTCCGAACAGTTTGTGATTCTTCACGCTGTTTGCGATATATCAACATTAGATATTTTGCCTCGTTTTCAGTAACATTCAGCATATCGCTCATTTTTAGGTAATACCTAAAAAGTAACGGTATGGACTATAAAAATATATCTGTACCATGTATCACTCAAACCTTGCAATTCACTCGTCCGCTAAAATGAGCCAGTTTATACCCCCGAACACATCGGGTTTTTCTGGCATTCATCTGCCATTCACATACTGTTGCAAAGTCGGGTGATTGCCCGTATTCTCACATATATGAAAACAGGGCTATCACCCGCAAACGTAACAGAACCGGTGTTTTGGTTGGAGAAAGTCACGATTTAAATATGATTTATAAATACACTGCTATGCTGTCCGTGGTCATTCCCGTGTACAA
>JBNGDQ010000110.1:0-4895 GCA_049975285.1 Thermoplasmatota archaeon | reverse complement strand
GAAGATAACAAAATAGAAATAGGTATGCATCCATTTGTGCCATGGACATGAAGGCTGTCATCCTGGCCGCGGGTCAAGGCCGACGTTTGCGGCCCTTCACTGAGGATATGCCTAAGGTGATGCTGCCCATCGCCAACAAGCCCATTCTCGCCTACGTGATAGCGGCGCTGGCCGACACCAACGTCCGGGACATCGTCATCGTGGCGGGCTATAAACAGGAGCGTATCAAGGACTACGTGGGCAGCGGGGCTGCATTCGACGTGGATGTCACCTACGTGGAGCAGAGACAGCAAATTGGAACCGGCCACGCCTTGATGCAGGCAGCTGATTATCTGGACGAGCCTTTTTTGGTTGTTCCGGGGGATAACATCATCGACGTTGACAGTCTGGCATCGCTCATACATCATGACTGTGAGCAGGCTGTCCTCATGGAGAAAAGCGATTCGCCCACCAAGTACGGCGTGCTGTCGCTCCAGGATGGACTGGTGACCGATATACAGGAGAAGCCCGCGGTGGCGGAAAGCAACCTGGTGTCCACCGGCGTGTACAAACTCCGGCCGTCTATCCGCGGTCATCTGGCGGCCAGTCTCGAGGACGGGCAGAGTAATCTCACTGATGCCATCCGGCTGGCTATCAGCCATGGCGACGGGATAGGCGCGGTGGCGGGCAGCGGCGCCTGGATGGACGTGGTCTACCCGTGGAATGTGCTCGAGGTGAATGCTCATGCACTGCAGCAAATCGCGGGGCAGCACGCGGGGAAGATATCGTCCAACGTGGTCATGACGGGAGACGTATATGTCGGGGAGGACAGTGTCATCCATCCCGGGTGTTATATCGCGGGGCCGGTGGTCATCGGGGAGGGCTGTGAAATCGGGCCCAATGTCTGCATTTTTCCTTCCACCAGCATCGGCAACGATGTGACCGTGTACCCGTTCACGGATATCCGGTATAGTGTTATCCTGGATGGCGTCCGCATTGGGTCGCATTCATCTATCTCGCATTCTGTCATCGGCAGAAACACGCGGCTGTCGTCGCATGTTTCCACCATGGTCGGCGATGCGGTCATGGAAATCGAGGATGAATTCCATCGGGTCGTGGATCAGGGGGCCTTCATCGGGGGTACCTGTCGCATCGGGCAGCAGGTCGTGGTGGCGCCGGGTAGAATCATCGGGAAAAGCTGCGATATCGGCCCCTGTACCGTCATAGAGAAAGATATCCCGAGTGAAAGCAGTGTGATGTGATGTGCGGCATTACAGGATACATTGGCTATCGAACGGCATCGGCTGTGCTTCTCGACTGCCTCAAGCGGCTGGAATATCGGGGATATGACTCCGCTGGTATCTGCGTGGTGCAGGACGAATTATCCGTGGTGAAGAAGGTGGGAGAGATACAGCACCTCGAGGAGGCGATGCCGAATCTGCCGGGAAGCGTGGGCATCGGTCATACCAGATGGGCTACCCACGGCGGCGTGACCGAGCTAAATGCGCATCCACATCTGAGCTGTGAAAACGACATCGCCATCGTCCACAACGGCATCATCGAAAACTTTGCCTCGCTGCGCAAGGAACTCCAGGAAAACGGCCACGTGTTTACCTCGGAGACCGACAGCGAGATCATCGCTCATCTCATCGAAGACAATTATGACGGGTCACTGGAGGAAGCCGTCCGGGCTGCTGTCTCCCGTCTGCAGGGCTCATATGCCATCGTCGCCGTCGCAAGGCAGGAGCCAGAAAAAGTCGTGGCTGTCCGACGGGAAAGCCCGCTGGTCGTCGGCATCGGAGACAGCGAAAACTTTATCTCCTCGGATGTGCCGGCCTTCCTCGAATACACCAAACGAGTGATGTACCTGGAGGACGACGAACTCTGCGTGCTCCACAGCAACGGGGTATCCATCAGCGCTGCCGATGGCGCTCCCATCGAAAAAGAGGTGCAGACGGTCGACTGGAGCATCGAGGACGCTGAAAAAGGCGGCTACCCGCACTTCATGCTCAAGGAGATACACGAGCAGCCCACTACTATTGCTGACACTCTACGCGGGCGGATTGGCGAAATCCATCCCTTGATCGATCTCAACGGCCTGCCGGTCTATGATGTCGATACCATTACCATTGTCGCCTGTGGGACCTCCTACTATGCCGGCCTGGTCGGTAAATATCTGCTGGAGGAGCTCACCGGGCTATCTGTCACCACGGAGCTGTCCTCAGAATACCGGTATTACGGGACCAAGCGGGGCTTGGTCGTTGCCGTCAGCCAGTCCGGTGAAACCGCTGATACTCTCGGGGCGGTCAAAGAAGCACAAAAACAGGGATGCACCACGCTGGCTGTCACCAACGTGGAGGGCAGCAGCATCACGAGAACCGCTGATATAACCATGCTTACCCGCTGCGGCCCTGAAATCGGCGTCGCGGCCACCAAGACGTTCACCGCGCAGGTAGCCACGCTCATGCTGCTCGGTCTGCACATCGGGCTGGAACAGGGCGTGCTCACCGAGGACGAGATGCATGAATATGCGGCGCAGCTCCGAGACGTGCCAGCCGCGATAGAAGAAGTCGTGGACATGGATGAGGTGGCCGACGTCGCGGCGTGGCTGCAGGACTATGACAGCATCTTTTACATTGGCCGAGGGCGAGACTATCCCCTCGCCCTGGAGGGCGCCCTCAAACTCAAAGAGATATCCTACATCCACGCGGAGGGCTTCGCTGCCGGGGAACTCAAGCATGGACCGTTCGCTTTGCTTACCCCGGACACGCCGGTGGTAGCCATTGTGACGCCGGGCCCGGTATACGATAAAATGATAGCCAACATCGGAGAAATCAAAGCCCGGGATGCCCCGGTGGTCGCCGTGGCACCCGCGGATGATGCAGAGATAGACAAATACGTCGACCGGGTTATCCGCTACCCGGCGGTCCCCGACATCGTGGGGTGTTTCCCCATCGCCGTAGCCCTGCAGCTGCTGGCGTATCATGTTGCAGACAAGCGAGGGTGCTCTATAGATAAGCCCCGCAATCTCGCGAAATCAGTCACCGTGGAGTGAAACCATGTTTGGTACATCAGGAATCAGAGGAACCGCAAACGACGAGGTAACAGCCGAGCTGGCCCTCCATGTAGGCAACGCCTGCGGATCCCGCTACGACAGCATCGTCGTCGGCCATGATCCCCGCACATCCAGTCAGATGCTGCACAGCGCCATCACGGCCGGAGCGCTAGCCGCCGGAGCGTCAGTGACCGACGTGGGCCTCGTCTCTACGCCGACGCTGGCCTATGCTGCCTGGGAGCATGATATCGGGGTGATGATTACCGCCTCGCATAACCCGCCGGAGTACAATGGCATCAAGCTGTTCAATCCAGATGGCGCCGGTTTCTCCATCGAGCAGTCCGACGAGATTGAAACAGTGATGCAACAGCAATGCCGGGCTGCCTGGAATGACATCAAAAACGTGCAGATGTCATACAGTGCCATAGAGGAGCACATGGCTGCTATCCTCGATGCAGTGCCGCCCGTAGAACGGCCGTTCAAGGTCGTCGTGGATTGCGGCTGTGGAGCCACGGGAACGATTACCCCGTATCTGCTCCAGAAGCTGGGCTGCCAGGTGGTGGCCTTGAATGCCCAGCCGGATGGATTTTTCCCCGCTCATGCACCAGAGCCGGTTCCCGAGAACCTTGATGAGCTGATGCAACTCGTAGCCGCCAGCGATGCAGACCTGGGGCTGGCGCATGACTGCGACGGCGACCGCGTGGTTGCCGTAACCTCCGAGGGCACCTACGTGCCCAACGACCGGCTGCTGGCCCTGCTGGCCCGTCATCTCTGCCCCGCGGGAAGGATAGCCGTGCCGGTGGATACCTCCCTCGTGGTGGACGCCGTGCTACCCGATGCGTCGATTACGCGCACCCGGGTCGGTGACATCTACATCTCAGCCGAACTGAAAAAAAGAGACGGGGACTTCGGCGGCGAGCCCTCGGGGACATTCGTGTTTCCCTCGTTTTCCTACTGCCCGGATGGCGTGTACGCGGCAGCCGTCATCACATCGCTGGCCGCCGAGATGTCACTTGAAGACGAATTGGCAAGTATGCCGGACTACGAGCTCCGGCGGGGCGCCGTCTCCTCCACCCGGGACAAGATAACGGCTGGCATGCCGGAGATAGAACGAGAGATGGCAGACCTCGACTTCGCTGACCTGACCACTATCGACGGTATCCGCATCGCCCGGGATGACAGATGGGCCCTCGTCCGCCCGTCGGGCACTGAGCCCAAGGTCCGGGTAACCGTGGAAGCCTCCAGGCAGGAGCACGCCGATGAACTATACGAGCAGCTCATGACCCTGGTCCGGAGGTGCCTCACATGAAGGCCGTCATCCTGGCCGCTGGCGAAGGCCGGCGCATGCATCCATTGACGTATACGCAGCCCAAGGTCATGCTGCCCGTGGCCGGTCGACCGCTGCTTGAATGGAACATCCTCCGAGCCAAAGAGGCAGGCATCGAGGACATCGTTCTCGTCGTGAGCTACAAGAGCAAACGAGTACGGGAGCACTTCGGTGACGGCACACCCTGGGGTGTCTCCATCGAATACGTCAACCAGGGAGAACCACGCGGGACAGGCCACGCGGTAGCACAGGTCAAGCCCTTCGTCGATGATTTCCTGGTGATGTGCGGGGACACCATTGTCGGCGTCGAGGATATCAAAACGGTTATGCAGCACGACCTGGCAATGGGGCTCACCGAGGTACCAGATGCCAGCGAGTACGGCACCGTGGAGCTACACGATGACACCATCATGGCGATACATGAAAAGATGGCCAAGCCGGTCTCCGCGGTCATCAATGCAGGGCTCTATCATTTTACGGAGGACATCTTTGCCTCCCTCAACAAGATAGACAGGTCGCCCCGCGGGGAGTATG
>JBNGDQ010000109.1:0-4896 GCA_049975285.1 Thermoplasmatota archaeon | reverse complement strand
GCCGGGTGAATCCTTTCTTGGCACCCCAGCGGTACTTGAGATGCTTGTGTGTGGTGCCGGCGAGACCGCTGCCTCCTTTTTCGCCGCGGCCGCGTCCCTTCTTCATGCTGCCGCGACCATGCGTGGTTGAGCCGCGATATTTCTTGGTCTTGTCTTTCATATCATTCGCTCCAGCAGAAGATTGATGTCGTCGCCCCGGTAGCCCAGTGCGCCGCCGAGCCGGTAGGGTCGCTTGATGCCCTCGTATCCCTTGACGGGGGGATGCAGTCGAAGCGTCGGTGATGCAACGTCGCCGAGTTTTGTATCGTCGTTCATGAGCTGCTCGACGGCCTGCTGCAGGTGGTCTCCCTCCAGGTCTGTCTTGGCTGCCAGCAGCTGCTCGAGCATGGATGCACTGATTTCGCCCCAGGTCACGTAGTCCTTGACTTTCTGCAGCATGCCCCGGTAGCTATCCGTGCCGGGGATGAGCGTGCAGTTGTTGACCGCCGTCAGGTTGAGCATGTGCAGAGTATCGCGAATCTGTGGCTTGGCATGCACCGTACCCCGGATGCGAACCACCGCGAACATTACTCTATCCCTCCCACGGCTCCGGAGACGATGTTCAGTCGCTGCCGTGTCTCATCGGTCATCTTCATCTTGTTGACGTTCTTCAATGCCTCAAAGACCGCGTGAGCATAATTAGTGATGGTGTTGGTCCGCCCCTTCGCGAAGCCCCAGGCATCCGTGATGCCGGCCAGCTCCAGGAGCACCTTGGCCGTGTCGCCGACTGCGAGGCCGACGCCGCGCGGGGCTGGCTTCAACACTACTTCGACGGAGCCACATTTCGCTTCGACTTTGAGGGGCAGCGTGTGCGGGGTACCACATTCGCAGACCCAGGAGCCGCAGCCCCGGCTGATCTCGATGATATTGAGTTTGCCGACCTCCACCGCCTTCCGTATAGACATGCCGACTTCTTTGCCCCGGGAGACGCCCAGGCCGACGAAGCCGTCCTTGTTGCCGACGGCCACGACCACGCGGAATTTCACCCGGCGGCCGGAGTCAGTCATCCGCTGGACCATGTTGACGTCCAGGACTTCGTCCTCCATATCCGGGAGCAGCGTGTCCACGATCTCGACTTCTTTGAGCGGCAGACCGGATCGCAGGGCCTGGCTCATCGAGGTAATCTCGCCCTGCTGTACCAGCTTCCCCAGCCGCGTCTTGGGAATCCATTCGTTACTCATAGTCTTCCTCGATCTTCTCAACGGTTGCTTTCACCTGCTCCGGCATTGCCTCTGAAATGTGCTCCCCATATATGCGCTTTTCGTCGGGCAGCACCTCCTCGCCATGCGGAACGTCGACGCCGGCATCCAGGACGCCCTGCAGGACGCCGAAGACAGTGGAGCCGGGAATGGCGGGATGATGCCCGATGTCCAGCACGCCCTCGGCTATATCGTTGGCCAGGGCTCGTTTGCCGGCCAGCAGCCCGGCCAGGTAGCAGGCGGGCATGTTGCTCAGGCTGCCCTCCCAGCCGTAGTCGCGGAGATGTGTCCCGGTGGCCACGGTCTCGACCACGTCGCCTCTTTCATCATAGGTGACGAACTGGACGCGAACGTTTTTGTTGGATCGGCGCACCACGATGCGCGGCTTGCCGGACTTGAGGAGACGGAGACGCTGCCGGTAGTCAGTCTTGCCCTCATGCCGGCGCTTGAAAGCCATACGGTATCGCTTGTTGCTCTTCATGCTTCTTCCTCCTGTATGGCGCCCTCCATTTTAAGATGCGTCCTGAGATGATGAATGCTGTGGAACTCGCCGCCCTTGGCCCGCTGGTAATACCGGCGGTACTGATGCCGAGTGATGGTGTCATTGTCGCGGAGCTCCCGCAGGTACCGTCGAATCGGGCGTATCTTCTGTATCCAGCGGTGTTTGCGGGACTGCCGGGCGGTGGCGACGCCCTTCCGGGAGCCGTGGCCTCGCTGGCGGCCTTTCTTCCGCTGTGCGTCCCGCTGCCGGGCGCGACCCCGGGAGACACCCTGTTTTTTCTTGGCCTGGATGATGCCCTGCTTGACGAGGTTCCGGATGTCACGGCGGGTGACCGCTTTTTCGACTTCTTCCAGCTCCTCGGGGTCAATCCAGACGCGGTGTTCGCCGCATTTGAGGACTTCTGCTGCCAGGCGTCGTTGATTCCGTAAATCCATGTTATGTCCCTCGATTCAATACGCGTATGTCTTTTTCGTCTGCTTTTTTAAGGATGACCTTGCGTTTCCGGCCGCCGACGGTGCCCGCGATGCGAATCGCCTCCGTATCCGGGTCGACGTCGTCGACCTCGCCGGGCGTATGTATGAGTACTTCTTTGAAGCCGGAGGGATGTAATCCTTTGACCTGGTTCGCGGTGCCATAGCCAATCTTGGCGCTCGGCCGCTTGCAGCTCCGTCCCTTCCGCATCTTGGAGTGGAGGCCACGGGGTTTCCGCCAGTTGTCGGGGATGCGCTTGTAGAGCTCCGCCTGCTGCCGGAGGAACTGCGTCGTACCGCGGTCCTTCAGCATGCGCTTGGTGTCCTCGTCCAGGTCTGGCTTTTTCTTGGGCGTATATTCGCCTTCTTCTACTATCTGTACTTCTTCGTCGTCAGCCATGGTTATGCCCCCTTCTCCGTGATGTATATGCCGTCCTGGAAGACACGGATGTCTCTGCGTCGCACCCGGACGGCTCGTTCGATGTTCGCGGCGGTCTGCCCGACGTGTTCCTTGTTGATGCCTTCAAGTGTAACGCTGTCTCCCTTGACGGTGACGGTGACGTCGCCCATGATGTCAGCACTGCGGGGATGCTGCTCCCCGAGGAAGTTATCGATGAGGACGTGGTCGTCCTTGACGGAGACTTTGACGGGAAAGTGAGAGTAGACGACCTTCATCCGGTAGGTGAAGCCATCGGTGACGCCCTTGACCATGTTTTTGATGTGCGATGTATAGGTCCCGACGAGGGATTTCTCCTCCGCCCTGGGGAACTCTGATCTGACCTTGACCAGGCTGTCCTCTTTGGTTATCTCGATGGCGGGATGGTCGAACGTGCGCTCCAGGCTGCCTTTTTCGCCGGATACCGTGACCACGGGGCCCTGGACGTCGACCTGTACGCCGTCGGGAATATCGATTTCTTTTTCAATCAGCGGTATTATCATGGTATTCCTCAGTACACGTAGGCCATCAATCGGCCGCCGATGCCTTCTTTCTTTGCCTCGTAGTGGGACAGGATGCCCTTCGTCGTGGAGACGAGGAGCATGCCGAAGTCCTCCGCGGGGAGAAACTGGTATTCCCATTTGTCGAACTCGTCATGTTTCAGTGAATAACGGGGCTTGATGACGTTGCAGTCATTGATGGCCCCCTTGAGCGTGACGTTGAATTTACCGGCTTTGCCGTCATCCACCCATTCAAAGGAATGAATATATCCATGATCCTGCATGACCTTGAGCGAGCGCCCGATGAGCTTGCTGGCAGGCGCTACCATGCATTCTGGTTTGCCGGCACGTTCGGCATTCTTTATTGTAGACAGTGCATTGGCCAGTGTGTCATTCAGCATTTTACCGTGTCCCCCACAATGGACTTTATTTCTTAAATGTTTCGGGGCTGATACAGGGGTAAACCTTCAGCCCGTAACACCGCAGTCTATTAAAAAGGTTTTGCCGGCTTAGCTGCGCCAGAATGCCTTGACCGCTTCGACGACGTCGTCGGCTTCCTCCATGTCCATGTAGCGGCGGAATCGTTTAGCGCGGCGGTCCAGGATGACCGCGATGCCTCGATCGCTTTCCTCCCGGATGAGCCGGCCGACTGCCTGGAGCATCTTTCGCGTCGTGGGTGCCTCGACCGCATATTTCCAGCCGTTGCCGAACTTGGCATCATAGTAGCTGCGCAATGCCTGTTGATGCGCCGATGGGGGCGGATAGGGGATGCCGACGATGATGACCATTTCGAGCTCCTCGCTGGGAAAATCCATGCCCTCAGAGATGCGGCCGCCGATGACGGACAGGAAGACGCCACCGTTGCGCCGGAAGCTGTCTATCTCGGCCATGAGGCGACGCTGGCTCATGCCCTGCTGCTCGATGTAGATGCGCCGCTGTATCGAGTTGCGGAGCCCCCGTCGGAGGAACCGGTTGAGCCTCGCATATGAGGAAAAAAAGACCGCCGCGTTGCGGTCGACAGTGTTGCAGATGCCGACGATCTTGTATTCCAGCTGGTTGCGCATGTCGTCGTTCATGCCCTGGTAGCGGGTGCTGACGTCGCTGGTGTAGAGTATCTTCCGGTTCTCCTTGGGAAACGGCGAGGGAAAACTCCGGAGCTCCGGGTTCTGCAGCGACAGGGAATCGCGGTATTCCTCGAGCGGCTGCAGCGTCCCGGACATGTGGATGGAGGCATGGAACTCGTTTATAATCGAGGCGGCGATGGAGGCATCCAGGCAGTAGAACTCGAGCTGGGGGTTGTCGCCGCCGTCGACGACGAGCTTCGCCCAGCGCTGGTCGAGGGACAGCCAGGAGCTCAGGAAGCGGCCAATGCTCCGGATGAATGAGCGGGGGAGGATATCCTGTTTCTCCTTGGCATCGAGGACGACTTCGCCGTACTCCATGCATCGCTCCGCGTAGGCCTCGATGTCGGGGCGGCGTAAGCCAGCGGCGCGGACGGCCCGGGCGAGCTTCCCTGGGGGGATGAATCCATCGCTGTCGCCCTCCTCTATGTAGGCGTCCCGCATGGCGTGGATGATGTCGGAGAGCAGGTTGCAGAGATTGACGATATCCGGGTTGCCCTCCAGGTAATCACGGGTCTCCCGCACGGCGGCATCGAGCACGAACTCGGAGAGCTGCGGCGACAGGACATGCCGACAGAAGTCGGGGAGATTGTGCGCCTCGTCGATGATGAGGATGTCCCGCTCGTAGG
>JBNGDQ010000108.1:0-5002 GCA_049975285.1 Thermoplasmatota archaeon | reverse complement strand
AAGGTGGTATAAATATGTTGTTAAAAATCCAATAATATATTGTAATTGGTTTTAAACCAAAATAAATTGGTAAAAAATTGGTTATATAATTGTTATAATCATATTAATATTTGTAAAAAACCAATATTTAAATACGAAGATGCGTTACCGTCGTAGTGAATACACATGGAAAGAAAAAGGACCATCACACAGGCAACGGTGGCATTTGTCGCCATTCTTATCTGCTGTACCCCTTTCTGTGGGTGCCTTGAAAGTAGCGATGCAACGCTCCGTATCTCAGGCGCCTGGGCCCTCTATCCCATGATGGTTGTCTGGGCGGACGAATACCAACAAGGGCACGATGTATCCATTGAGGTGTCTGGCGGCGGTGCTGGGAAAGGCGTCTCCGATGTTTTGAACGGCATGACCGATATCGGCATGGTCTCCCGACCGCTCCGTCAGGAGGAGATTGAGCAGGGCATCTTCTACGTGGCCGTCACCAAAGACGCCGTCGTGGCCACCATCAACAAAGACAACCCTGCCTTAGCGGCCATCCAGCAGCAGGGCCTCTCCCGAGAGGACCTGCGCAGCATATTCATGAAAGAAACAACCCACTGGGGAGAACTGGTCGGCCAGGACATTCCAGACGACAAAATCGTTGTGCTCGGCCGGTCAGATGCTTCAGGTGCCGCACAAATCTGGGCAGAATACTTGGGCACCTACACCCAGGCTGACCTGCAGAGCATGGCTGACGCAAACTACGACGGAGATATGAACCTTGCCACCGGCATAAAGCAACAGAAAAATGCCATCGGATTCAACAACATCAACTACGCCTACAACATAGACACAGGCGAATACGCAGCCGGAATCAGGCCGGTTCCATTAGACCTCAATGACAACGGCACACTCGACAACACTGAGGCCTTCTATGAGACCCGGCAGCAGCTTGTAGAAAAAGTGTCCGCTGGTATTTACCCGTCTCCGCCAGCCCGACAGGAATACCTCGCCTCCAACGGACCATTTGAAGGAGTAGTCAAGAACTTCGTGCTCTGGATACTCACCGACGGACAGGCATATATCCCAGAAAACGGCTACGTAGAGCTCTCCTCCGACGTCCTCCAACAGGAAAAAACGTACGCTGAAATGGGAACACGTGGCTAATATGCCGGGTCAGCGGCAACGAAAAGAACGACTGACCGGCGGCGGCATGCGGATGCTGGCAGTGGTTGTGGTAGCGCTATTTATCGGCATCTTTGTGCTGCTGGCGTCAAAGTCGTCGCTGCTCCTCTCTCGGCATTCACTCATAGATTTGCTTTTTTCATCTACATGGGATCCTCAGCGCGATACGTTCGGGCTGTATCCTGTAATCCTGGGAACGTTTGCGGTCACCATCCTGTCCATGGCCATTGCAATTCCGGTGTCTCTCTTTTCCGCCATCTATCTGTCGGAGTATGCCCCACGCAGAGTGAGAAACCTTTTTTCCACATTCATCAACGTACTCGCCGGGATTCCCTCCGTGGTCTTCGGGATTGCAGCGCTGCTCGTCCTGGTCCCATTTGTGTCCGATACGCTCGGCCCATGGCTGGGGGTCGAGACCACAGGGATGTGCGTGTTCACTGCGGGGATCATCCTGGCCATCATGGTGTTCCCCATCATTATCTCGCTGTCCCTTGGATCGCTACGGATGCTGCCCGTCGAACTGCGAGAGGCATCGCTCTCCATGGGAATGACGCAGTGGGAGACCATTAAACATGTGCTGTTGAAGGCTGCCGCCCCAGGTATTATCTCAGCGACGCTACTGGGCTTTGGACGAGCATTCGGGGAAACCATGGCGGTGGCCATGGTCATCGGAGGCAAAAACCAGCTGGCTGGCCTGTTTTCTGCCGGGCAGACCATGCCCTCCCTTATTGTCAACAGCTTCGGGGAGATGATGTCGATTCCCATCGAGCAGGCAGCCCTGATATTCGTAGCATTGCTGCTCTTCATCATTGTTACCGGTTTCAACGTCCTGGCAAGAATCGTCAAGACGAAACTGAAAGAGAGGTGGAAGATATGAATAGGCGTTACCTGGAAGAAAAACTATGCAAGGCGGTCATGCTCGGTTCACTCGCCATCGTCATTGTCTCTCTCTTCATGGTCATCGGGATTACCTTCGTGCGGGGCGGAACCGTATTGTTAGAAAAACCAGACATCGTAATAACGCCGCCGGGCCCACGATATCTACTGGGTGGCGAAGGGGGATTCCTCCACGCGATGCTGGGAAGCATTTACATGGTGATTCCAGCAACTATGGCCGCTGCCATTATGGCTGTCGGCATCGCACTGTATCTTCAGTCCGACTATTCCAGCGACCGAGTTGCCGAGGGCGTCAGAACAGTGCTCGACGCGCTCTGGGGGACACCCTCCATCGTCTACGGAATCTTCGTGTTCACCATCCTTGTATACCTGCAGCAACGTGCATCTTTGTTCGCCGGCATCATAGCGCTCACGCTGCTTGAGCTGCCGATCATCACCCGCTATGCTGATGAGGCTGTGCAGATGGTGCCACGCCAATTGAAAGAAATCACCTACTCCATGGGGACCACCCGGTGGGAAACCGCGAAGGTGGTCACCCGGTATGCCCTCCCCGGGGTGACAGTGGGTATCCTCATCGGATTAGGACGCGGGATTGGCGATGCCGCCTCGATCATTTTTACCTCGGGGGCGGGCAGCACCATGCCCAGCGGGTTGTTTTCCACGGCGACAGCGCTCCCCGTGATGATCTTTCAGCAGGCCAGCAGCTGCTATCCCTCGGTGCGAGAGCAGGCCTACGCGGCTGCCTGTATCCTCATTCTGGTGGTGCTTGTCCTCAACGTGACATCAAGGCTGATTGCGAGCTATCTGTCACGGTATATTCCCGGAGGTCGATAACATGTTAGGAGAAACAGAAATCGAAGTAAAAAACATGCAGGTATCGTACAGTGGAAAAAGAGACGTGGTTGCCCTGTCCGACATCTCAGTTGACATTCCCCGTCAGCAGCTGACCGCCATCATCGGGCCATCAGGATGCGGTAAGACGACGCTGCTGAAGGCGCTCAACCGGCTGCATGACATCCGGGATGGCGTCCGAGTGACAGGATCTATACGTATCGGAGGAAAGGATATCTATCATGCCGAGGAGCCGGTGCCGGAGCTCCGCCGGCGGGTGGGCCTCATTGCGCAGAAACCCTATCCGCTGCCCGCATCCATCTACGACAATGTGGCCTATGGCCCCCGTATTCATCGGCATCCCAGTCGGGAGGAGCTGGATACCATCGTTGAGCGCTGCCTCCGTGAGGCGCATCTCTGGGGGGAAGTTAAAGACCGGCTGGATGATCCTGCCGCAGATCTATCGGTGGGGCAGCAGCAGCGGCTGTGTATCGCTCGGACGTTGGCCGTGGAGCCTGAGGTTATTCTCTGCGATGAGGTCACCTCGGCGCTCGATCCGGTGTCGTCACAGAAGGTGGAGGAGCTGCTGCTATCGCTGAAAGAACGCTATACTATTGTGTTGGTGACTCATGTGTTGCGGCAGGCGAAGCGGCTGGCCGATTATGTTATCTTCTTGTATCTCGGCGAAGTGGTGGAGGCCGGGCCGGCTGAACAAATGTTCACTCGGCCGCGGCATCAGAAAACGCGAGAATATGTCCAGGGAAATATGGCAGGGATATAACATGAAAGCGATACAGCTTGCACGGTTCCCGAAAATAAAGCATGCTCAGGACAATTGGTGTATCCCGGCTGCTGTCGAGAACGTGGTTCGATATCATGGCGGCGACCTCTCTCAGCAGCAGATTGTGGCATGGATAAAAGAGATTTCTGGGAGTAGTGAGCATATTGATATAGAGAACGTAGTGGACGTTCTTAGAAAAGAGAATGGCCATGGCGGCTTTATCTATCGGACAGAACAGTTGACCAGTCAAAAAAAGAGTATGGACACCGCGGCGTTTTTTACCCTAGTACGAGCAGCAATCACACAGGATCTCCCGCCCATTGTCGTGATGGAGTTTCCATCTTGCTGGTATCTCCCTGGGTATAGCGCAGGGTGCGAGCATTACGTGCTCACCATTATCGGAATAACTCAGAACCATGTCCTTATCTGGGATACGAACCCTGCCGTTATGGCGCTCCCTATCGTAGTGTCCAACGAATGGATACTTAGCCATCTCTCCCCTGCCACCACCATGCTGTGGGTTATTCCATGTGAAAAAGAAGAACGATTTCATATGCTTCTAACTGGGGAGCAGGAGGAACCATGAGAAGTAGGGAAGAACTACAAAAAGAATTAAAGCGGCGGAAAAAAATCCTGCGGTCGATGGACAGCAATCCTGAATGCCCAGAGTCCAGCCGCAGCGTCATGCGGGCCTATATTTCCGCGCTGGAATGGATGCTCGAACAAAACAGCGATTAAAACAAGGGGCATAGTCATGCCAGACAGACCGCCGTGTAAACAGCCAAAACCGCCAAGAGGCAAATCAGTGATGGTGATAGATCCTGACCCGCAGGTGCACGACCTCATGGCGGCGTTTCTCTCCCGGCTGAACATCGAAGTTATTGCTGTCCATAGTGCGAGAGAGGCAATATCCTGTTACAAAGAACTGCTGAACAATAATATGCCACCTGACGTGGTTGTTACGGCGCTCAATCTGATGTCTTATCGCGATACTGGCCAACTTGAAGATTATGGAGAGATCCCTCTGGATGGCGCATATACGGCTCGGCTGATACGGCAGATGGATCCTGATGCAACTATCATTGGGTTCACCGCTCTGGCAGATACCATCTGGAGCGATAAACTGAAAAGAGCCGGCGCTGAAGCGGTGTACGGAAAAAGCATCGGTTTTGACTCCCTAGCTACCAAAATCCAAGACATTCTCTCGTGAACGGAGGAGTCCCGCCCTCCGATCAATTTTACTTCGTATATGTCCAGTATTGTCCTCATATTTGGACAAAAAATGACGGGTGGCTCTTCGAGCAGAAACAACGATATTTTGTTACCCGTTTT
>JBNGDQ010000107.1:0-5062 GCA_049975285.1 Thermoplasmatota archaeon | reverse complement strand
ATTATGAATATACCACGAATCCCACCGAAGACCAGGTCAACACAGTCAACGTGAACGGCACCGATCCCCAGGGAAACAAGGTCACCGATAGCGATACGGCATCGGTCACCGTCGTAGCCCCAGCGGTTTCGGTCACCAAGGACGATTCCGCCGACCCGGTCACCGAGGGAGACCCATTGAACTATACCATCGTGGTCCGGAATACTGGAGACATTACCCTGACCAACGTGGTCGTCGTGGATGACTACGATGAAACCATGCTCATCATAAACGATGCAGATGGCGGCACAGACAATGGGGACACCATCACCTGGACCATCGATACACTCTCCCGGGGACAAAGTGTAACCTTCACGATTGAGACAACCGTCCGGATAACCGACCTTGCCCAGAGAATCGTCATCTGGAACTACGTCGATGTAACCTCTGATGAAGGAGCCACTGACAGCGATGCTGAGCCGACCCGGATAGACCCGATTCCCGAGCTGTCAGATCCCGAGTTCATTATAGAAAAAACAGATAACGTTGACCCCGTCGAGCCCACGTACCTGCTCCGATATGATATCACCTTCGTAAACATTGGAACCGGTAATGCAACCGGCGTGGTCATCACGGATATACTGCCCGACGAGGTCACCTATGTCTCCTCAGTTATCTTCCCGCTCGACCAGCCCATCCCGTCGACACCGCTCACCCCGACGATAGAGGGTAACTATGTAAACTGGACGCTGGGCAGCCTCGCTGAAGATGCCCCCTACACGCTGCGTGTCCGCGTCCGGGTTGACTACGGGCTCGCCACGGGAACCGTGCTCAACAACACCGTCCATATATCCTCCAGTGAGGGAGCCAACGCGACAGCCTGGGAGGAAACCACCATCACCAACCTGCCGCCAGTCACCGTGAAAGCCTTCGATGGATACGTCTACAATGAGACCATATACCTGGATGGCGAAGAGTATCTGTTACATCACGTCACCAACGGCACCCTGATAACCCTCGTGGCGGATGACTACCCCAGCCACTATCCGATTCATGGACCATCCGGCGTCGCCCGCACCTACTACCGGATATACAAGTGGGAGAACAACCGCTGGGACATGCTCTTCAACTGGAAGGAATACGGCGTCTGGAACAATGAATACCCGTACAATCCCATCGACCTCCCGGCACTGGCTCAGATATACGGCGTCGAACCCGAGGGACGATACGAGATAGAGTTCTACAGCGTCGACTACGCCGGCAACGTGGAGGGCATGCAGTGGAACGACATCATGGTCTCCATGGAGGAGGTGGACCAATGAACACGAACCTGAAGAAATCACTGCTGCGGACGATAACGCTCGTCTCCGAGATGCAGGATGTCTGCGAGGAAGGCGAGGAGCCACGGCCGGTGAACGAGGACTGGATGCGGGCCATGATGCGGGTGTACCTGCTGTCACAGAACGCCTGAACTCTTTTTCCCTTCTTTTTCCCCTTTCTTTTTTTGAAAATAAACCATCAGGTTTTATATATCTTCAGTGTGCTTGCCGGATGGGGAGGAAACCGCCATGAACGTATGCCCGCGATGTAATAAAGTAATGCGGCAGTTCGCCTTCGGCCGGAAAACCTGCTGGGTATGTCCGTATTGCGGCCACGAAAAGATGATGGAGAACAGCGAGTATTACGATTTCGAGTACATATATTTTTCTTCAGTCGTGTTGAGCTAGCCGTCCGCCGGTATCTCCACCGTGACGGAGTCGCCATCACGCAGGTTGAGAGCCTCGCGGAGACAGACGTCAGAGACGACCTCCATGACCTCCCGGTAGACACTTTTATCCGGGATAACGATGACACCCTGAACGGCATCATTCACCTGGCAGGGATAGCATCTCACGGCGCCATACGTTTGATTGTCTTCCCGAAAGCCAGAGAGATGGATGCCTGACTGTTCCTGCAGCGCCTTGAAGCGTTCGATGTTCTCGCCTTCCAGTTTGAGGTTGAGCGTCCCAGGGAACGGCTGCATGCCGAAATGCTGCTGGAACTGCTGCCGGTATCCAGGCCGGCTCATGTAAGCGTGGCCCTCGCCTTTCCCTGTGATAACGATTCCCGTGATATGCATGTCTCAGAGGGCGTCCCGGCTGCGCATGTCAGCGTAGACTTTTTCTCCCTGCTCGGTGAGCACCAGTTTACCGTTTTTCTCGACGAGGATGTCCTTTTCCTTGAGGTCTCCGACGGCATTGTCGACCATCTGCGGTACCAGGTGATGTTTTTTGGCAATGACCCGGGGAGACTGCTCGCCGGTGGCAACCTCGACGAAGACGGCTTTGCGGAACTTGTTCGCTAAAATGAATCCTTCAGTGGTTGTATCCATGGTTATTACCGATACATTAATTTGGTGGGATTAGATAAAGTTTACCATGTTTCGCCTTCCCTGGGTCGTTACTGCTGACGAACTCATCGACCGGGCCTTCCGCCGGGCCACCAAAGGCAGCCCCGATGCCAGAAAAAAGATACAGCGTGCCCGTGATGTTATTGTTGCAGAGCTGAAACGATACGTGGAGGGATTCCCCAGTTTCGATCAACTGCATCCATTCTACCGGGAGGTACTCGACGCGGCAGTGGGTATCGACGAGCTCCGGATGGCGCTCGGTGCCATCGATGCCGCCCGAAAGAAATGCCGGTCGGTGGCCCGGGCGATGCTGCGGAAACGCCGGGGGGAGGATATTGACATATCCGCGGCTTTTGGCCGGATGGCCTCGGTGGTGCATGACATCGAGGGGCAGCTATCTTTTTTGCAGGATGCCCGGAGAACGATTTCACGTATCCCGGATATAGACATTGACAGGCCGACGGTTGTGTTGGTGGGATATCCAAATGTGGGCAAGTCGTCGCTGCTCCGGCAGCTTTCCCGGGCGAAACCGGAGGTTGCCCCGTATCCGTTCACGACGACGGGGCTGGAGCTGGGCCATTTCACCGTCATGAAGAACTACGTGGAGCATGCCGTCCAGGTGGTCGAGGCGCCGGGATTGTTCGATCGTCCTGCCTCGCAGAAAAACCGGGTGGAAAAGCAGGCAGTGGCGGCTATAACGCATCTGGCGGACGTCATCGTGTTCTTGTTTGATCCAACGTCGCATTGCGGCTATCCGCTTGAGGCGCAGGAACAGTTGCTGGAAAGCATCGAGAAGGAGATGGAGCTACCGGTCGTGGTCGTCGATGGCAAGGCAGACCTGGAGACACGGGACACGGCAAATCTGCGCGTGTCGACTGCGACGGGGGAGGGCATCGAGTTGCTCAGGGAAAAAATGATTGAGGCGCTGGGGCTTTAATCTTTTTGTTTGTCAGATGCTTGTTCTGATTCGTCGGGTTCTTCGTCGGCGGGCTCGTCTTCCTCTGGCTCTTCCGGTTCCGCTTCCTCTGCTTCTTCCTCGGGTGTCTCCTCTGGTTTGTCTTCGTCCGGCTCTGCTTCTGATTCCTCTGGCTCGTCGGCTTCCTCGGAGGTTTCTTCCTCCTCGGGCTCCTCAGATGACTCGTCTGGTACCTCTTCCGGTTCCTCCGGTGCCTCCTCGGTTTCTTCGGTCTCCTCGGCTTCTTCCTGTTCTGCGGCAGCTGCTGCCTCCGCGGCGGCCCGCTCAGCGTCTTCTTCAGCCACGGCCTTGACCTTGGGGATTTCCATGATTTCTGACTTGTAGACCTCGACGCGCTTCACGGGGTAAATAATCTTGGATTCCTTGTAGGCCAGCTTGCCCAGCTCGCCGTCCAGCATGAGCTTGACGAATTCACTGAATCGATGGTTGGCTGCCTCCTTCTGCATTGTCTCGATGATGATGCTCCGGATGGCGCGTTTCTGGGAGCTCTGCAGGCGCTTGCCGGCCAGCGTTGATGGTTTGAGGCGCATGCGGACGCCGTCCTTGGTCTCGATCTTGAACACGGCGTCGACCTTGGCGCGGTGCCGGCGGCTCATCCGCTTGACGTAGTCCGCGGTGAGCGAGTGACCCATAAAAATAGTGTGGGCTTCGTGGCCCGTGGTCTCTACGATTTTGAAGGTGAGCTTGATGTGGGATTTGGAGAAGTCATTGGTGAGGTCCTGCAGTGACACCTCGACGTTGCGGCCGATGGTTTTTTCTGGTTCATCGGCGATGGTTTCGGCTACCTTGGCTTTGCCGAACATCTGCGGCGCGAGGACGGTGTACCATTCCTTTGCCTTCTTCTTTCGTCTGAGTCGTTCCCTTGGCATCTGGCATGTAATAGAGCTCCTTTATTTAAAAGAATTGGTGGCCCGAGAGGGCGACTGCATCGAGGGAAAACGGCATGTCGTCAGGCATCGTGGACGAGCAAAAACCGCGCGGGCGCATAGATTTTTAAATGTGTAGGCCATTCGCTGCATCATGATAACCGGAAACGAAGTACATCCCGAGGTGAAGACATCGTTACCTGGCCCAAAGGGAAAGAAAATCATTGCGGGAGATGATGCATATCTGGCTACCACGACCAAGGCTGCGCCCGCCGTGGCGGAGCGAGCCCGAGGCGTGGTGTTCGAGGATGTCGACGGTAACACGTTCCTTGATTTTACCTCCGGCATCGGCGTCACCAACACGGGTCACTGTCATCCCCGGGTGGTTGAGGCCATCAAGAATCAGGCGGACCGATTCCTGCATTTCGCTGGCACTGACTTCTACTATGACATGCAGGTCAAGCTGGCGAAGCGGCTCACCGAGGTAACCCCGGGCGATTTCGATAAAAAAGTCTACTTCGGCAACAGCGGTGCCGAGGCCGTCGAGGCGGCCATCAAGCTGGCGCGGTGGAGCACCCGGCGGAAGTTCCTGCTGGGCTTCATCGGCGCGTTCCACGGCCGGACGATGGGGGCTGTCGGCCTCACGGCAAGCAAAGTCGTCCAGAAGCAGCATTTTTTCCCCTGGATGCCCGGCGTCGTCCACGTGCCGTATCCCAATCCCTACCGTAACGTCTTCCACATCGATGGCTACGAGGAGCCCGATGAGCTGGTCAACCGCATCCTGGACTACATAGATGAGATGTTCCGTAAATACGTCCCGGCGGATGAAATGGCCGCCATCTTCGTCGAGCC
>JBNGDQ010000106.1:4550-5187 GCA_049975285.1 Thermoplasmatota archaeon | reverse complement strand
ATTATTGGTTCGCAAATAACAGCATCTATCTTGTTGATTATCTCCTAGACCTTCTGAATACCTCGTATACCATTACCTTTTATAATGTTTCCATTCTCACTAATGACACAACTAATTGTATCCCAGATCAGTCCTATTTTGTGGATTATAACTCTACGAGAGACGATGCCGGTGTATCATGGACTCTGTCCACAAATGCATCATTTCTCTCCAATGGCAAGTGGAATGGAACAGTATGGGGGACACCATCTGTATGGGACATCGGGACTTGGTGGGTAAACGTCACTGTTCACTATGGTGCCTTTTTTGATAGTCATAATTTTTCACTTAATGTTTTGGCTCCGCCTATTACTGTCTGTGTTGATGATAATTATGATGATTCAACACCGGGCTGGCAGTATGACCATTTCGATGTCATCCAGGATGGCATTGATGCCGTGGCAGAGAACGGGACAGTATATGTCGCTAATGGCACCTATTATGAGAATGTGATAGTTAACAAGACGATTGATTTGATTGGTGAGGATAGAAATGGAACTATTATTGATGGTGGCGGGAATGGAAATGTTGTGTTCACTTCAGTTGATTGGGTAAATATATCAGACTTTTATATTTGTAATAGCGGACAAACGTGGAC
>JBNGDQ010000106.1:3549-4540 GCA_049975285.1 Thermoplasmatota archaeon | reverse complement strand
ATACTTTATACGCCATTTTTCTAGCTTCTTCAAGCAATAATACCCTCGTTGGTAACACCATCAGCCACAACGTGGGTTCCATCAGGTTAGGTGGGTCTGACAATAATACTCTTAAAGAAAACACTATCAGTAACAACAGTGGTGACGAGAGCATTCTCTTGAGTTATTCCGATAACAATACCATCGAGGGTAATATTATTAGCAACAGTAGTAACATTGCTGTTTGGTTGTATTATGCCAGAAATAACACCTTAGCTAACAACACCATTATCAATACGTACACAGTTGCTATCGCTGTATACCCCGCGAGCGACAATAATATAGTCGGTAATATCCTCAGCGACAATGGTTATGCTATCTTTTTGGATGATTGCAGAAATAATACCCTCGTTGGTAACACCATTACCAACAACAGTGTTATGGGCATATATTTTGGGTCTTCCAGCAATAATACCATCTACAACAACTATCTCAACAATACACATAATGTCTACGACGACGGAAACAATATCTGGAACATCTCCAAGACACCTGGCACCAACATCATCGGTGGGCCCTATCTTGGTGGCAACTACTGGAGCGACTACAGTGGAATAGACATTGATGGCGATGGATTGGGAGATACTAATCTGCCGTACAACAGCTCTGGCAGTATCTTAAATGGAGGTGATTGGCATCCGTTAACCGATGTAAATACACTGGATGCGGGCATCATTGACTCAAATATTCATGATGGTGATACCGGCTATATTGGCTCTGACACGTTGAATGTGACCCTTGAGAACCTTGGAACCCTCGACATAGCATTCATCGTGAATTTCACATTGGAACGTGAAACTCAATCAGGGTGGGTTGAGATAGTCAAAGATGAGAATGGCTATGAGCTTGACCCGGAAGCATGGGTGGAATCCTTCTTTGATGTCTGCTATGATGTTGAGGGCGAATACCGGGCGACTTTCATTTTGAAGGCATCTGATGGCGGATCATGGAG
>JBNGDQ010000106.1:0-3539 GCA_049975285.1 Thermoplasmatota archaeon | reverse complement strand
AGTGACGCTGACCCCAGCAACGATGTCCATCAGGCAGCGTTCACCGTTGTATCTCCGAATCAACCACCGGTTGCCAATTTTACGTATCATCCCTCCTATCCAACCACTGCATCCATGATTACCTTCGCTGACCAATCAAGCGATGCTGACGGCAGTATCGTCAACTGGACATGGAGCTTTGGGGATGGCAATGTGAGCTATGAGCAGCATCCTCACTACCGATACCCAGATGCTGGCACGTATACTGTCACGCTTACTGTGACTGATGATGATGGAGCAAGTGATACTTGCATGGAGAACATTTCGGTGCGTGTGCCATCTCCACCACCAAATCCTCCTACACCACCGTCGTTACCTGACAGCGACAAGCTCATTTATTTCGATGGCCCGGCTGAGTGGAATCGGACGCATTGGGATGTGGTAGCGGGGACATTGATCTGTGTTGACATGGATGTTGCTCGCAGTGCTGGATTAACGAGTCTGTATTATCGTGTTGATGATGGCAGCTGGGAACGGTGGACGGAGTGTATTTGTTCATGTGCCATGTCGCCGGGGATGCATTCCATCTACTATTATGGCGTTGATGCCCATGGGCGGCATACGAATACGGCTCGTATTGTCATCAATGTTGTGACCAGCGTTGCTCCTGTTACTACGTGTGACGTGTATCCGCCGCATCCGGCCAAATATACGGGCTGGTATACGGATGCCGTCACGATCCGTCTGGATGCCGTTGACGGTGTTTCTGGCGTCTCTGGGACCTATTATCGGTTCAATGAGGGCAACTGGCTAACATATACCGAATCGATTGTGGTGGCGACGGATGGACGATATACGCTTGAATATTACTCGGTCGACAACGCTGGCAACGAGGAAGCAGTGCAATCAAATACTTTCAAGATTGATAAGACCAGTCCATCATTGACATTCAAGCAACCCAGCCAGGGGCATCTCTATCTCATGGGACGAGAGATACTTCCATTGAAGCACACTGTGGTTATCGGCCCGGCAACCCTGGCTGTAGACGCCGGTGACGATACGGCTGGCATCGAAATGGTTGAGTTCTACATCGACGACGAATTGCAGAAAACAGTGACTGATGAGCCATTTGAACTGGTGTGGGATGAGCCCGCATTCTGGAAGCATACCATCCAGGCCATCGCGGTTGATCAGGCAGGTAACAGGGCAACGGTTGAACAGGAGATATGGATCTTTAACATCTGATTCATCCCCTCCTCTTCCCTCTTTCCAATAGTGTTAGAATGCCTCTAAAGCAAAGTTGGTTTTATGCATATAAAAGCAAACGAGAAAACGAAACGATTTTTTTGAGAAAAAATGAATGAAAAAAGATCCCTTGTCGCCTCCTTTTTACCTACCTCTCCTTAACTGAAGGGTGAGCATTAATATAATAAAGTTTTTGTAGGTCCTTTCCTATTGTAATAACTGGAGGTAAAACATGAGGAAGAAACTGCTTATTATTGGCCTGGTGGCTGGTTTGTTAGTAACCTCTTTCATAATAACAGATCCTGGGTTTGCAGATGTAGAAAACACGTCGGAAACATATACTTTGACGGTAAAAATTGGAAGCGTTATGGCCATAGATTCCTTAGAAGGGCTCGGTGATGCACCGGAGTTGTATTATAAAGTTTCTGTGTATGATGGTAGTTGGAACAGCACTAATAATATTGATGTCACGGACGGCAAATGGTATGACAATATACATCACTTTACCGTTAGTTCTATTGAGGTGCACATCGAGATTAAAGTCATGGAGGATGATGTTTGGACGGGAGATGATTTGGCAGATGTAAGCAGTTATCCTGGGGGCGGAGCAGATGATGACACTTCATGGCGGAGAGGTGCCATTTATACCGGTTACTATAATCTTGAAAATAAGTCATTATGGGGAGATAGAACATTAGATCTCTATGTCTCTCAGGCTGAAGAGTATTACAAGTATACCTCTGGAGAGATGATGCCGGATGAAGTATGCGTTCACGTCGGGGCTATGCCCGCAGTCGCCTATGATGGCGCCTTGTTTATTCAGCATGACCTCGCCGTCAATTTCTTTCACTCCGTTTCCTCCGTTTCCTCTTCGCCCCAATAGGATTCGCCCAGTGGTGACCTGCCCGATGATTTCTTTACCATCCGCGCCACCCTTTGCGAGTTTTACCGATGATTCTGTTCACTCTCTCAGAGGGCATTTCCTCTTGTATGGCCATGATAATCCACTTCCGGAGCGCGGCATGCTCTTTTTGTGTTATCAGCCCGCGTTCCTTCAGATGTTTGGCGCCCCGGAGGTTCAACATATACACGCTGGCCATGCTGCTCTTTATTTGGTACAACAGATAGGGGCCGCCATGTCCGTTGAGCCGACGGATGTTGCTTCGGAGTGCTGAGATGCTATCTTGCACCCTGCGTGTCTCGGGCCATGTTTCCCATGCCTCCCTGATGCTTATCGGCGTGGTCTGACGATGCCGATAAAAGGCGTACAGGATAACATCCGTCTTGGTCTGACGGCCATGTGGGGGCGACGGCACCGAGCTATCCCCCCTCCCCCGGGGTGTCATATACGTGCCTCCATCTGGTCATACAACTCTTCCATTTTTACCTCAGTTTTACCTGAAGTTGTATCGAGCTTGTTCTGTATTTTACCTATTTTTAGCTGAGATTTACTCATTTTTACCTGTTTTTTCTTTCAGTGGGGGCATGACGTGCCTCCCGCAGTGTGTGCAGATGTATTTCCCGTGTCTCATGGTCAGGAACCCGGGGTGCTTGCAGTGTGGGCAGTAGGTAGCTTGTTCATTCCATTGGTTGCCGGAGAGGAGGCAGGTTCGCAGTTGGTTAACTCGGTGTTTGAGCTTCGCGATGTCTTCCTGCAGCTCCTCGATATCCTTGCTGGATGCATCAGAGGGCGATACCGACGCCTGACGTAATTCATGGACAAGTTCACGGAGTTCATCGTGCACATCCTCGCCCGGGCGAGCTTCGGTGTCTGGCCGGTACTTCAGAGCGGTCGGCTTGGAGACATCGCATTCTTCGCATATTTCTCCTCCTGTGTACCCTTCAATCCACATCTTTCGGATGCGATTAATGGTTTCTTGCCTTATTCTTCCCAATGTGCCTCACCTCGGAAAATGGCATCCATCCTAGCCTGCGCCTCAGCGGTGTACTCCTTGACCTCTCTTATGTTCTCCAGATGCCTCATTGCTTCCTCCAGGTGGAGGAGGAGGCACCGGACAGAGATCACTGCTGCATCTAGTTCTTGTGCTACGTCGAAGAATATTTCGTCGGTTGGTTTTTCACTCATGTTGTCACCCATTCCGCGAGGTACACCAGGGGATGAGCAGGGAGCGGCCGTCTCGGCGGCACCAGTGCATCCCAGCATACCTCTTTACGGTGGTGGTATCCCCCGGAACTACGAAGACGGGTGCCGTGTGCAGTCAGGCGGGGGACACGTCGTATGGCAGGTAACACCAAATGGTGTCAGCTGCCTTTTCCGTAGCGATGGCGACGGCCACAAGCCAGATGTCGCTGAT
>JBNGDQ010000105.1:0-5198 GCA_049975285.1 Thermoplasmatota archaeon | reverse complement strand
ATTAAATACCGGGGGTGGTTACTAACATGGAGGTAAGAAAAATGATTCACCCGCGGCAGGCTGGAAGTATAACGTTAGTGTTTTTGTTGATAATATCGGCGTGCGCCGGCTTCATGCCGATGTCAGAAGCGCATCCCCCATCGGAGATGGAGCTGTCATATGACCTGGAAAACCAGACGCTCACGGTGACCATCACCCATGTCACCATCGAACCGCGGTCACATCGCATTTATTTGGTCGAAGTGGAAAAAAACGGGGAGCTCATCCTCGAGCGGGAGTACGATGAGCAGCCCGAGAATACTTTCACCGACATCTACAATGTTGCGGCACAGGTCGGCGATGTGCTGACCGTTACCGCGTACTGTAGCCTCTACGGATCCATTACAAAGTCGCTGAGCGTCAGCGGGGGAGAGCCCGACGTCCGCATTGCTGGTGTAAGCGGCGGGTTCGGGGTCAGCGTGACCATCGCCAACATCGGCGACGGCGACGCACGGAGCATCGACTGGAGCATCACGGTCCAGGGAGGACTGCTCGGCCGGATAAACACCAGCACTGCGGGCTCCATCGACACACTGACCGGCGGCAGCGAAACCACGGTCCGCCTCGGCCGCGTCATCGGCTTGGGTCCGTGCACTATCACCGTATCAGTAGACGACGTTGAACGCTCCTACCGGGCCTTCATTCTTTTCTTCTACGTCATCCCCCTGCCAGAGGTATCCGTGGGCCTCGAGACAGTGGCAGACGGCTTTACGGCCCCGGTATGCCTGGAGGATCCCGTCGACGGCGAAGCGCGGTTTTATGTGGCGGAGCAGAGCGGTGCAATCAAAATCATTGAAAACGGCGACGTGCTAGATGAACCGTTCCTCGACCTCTCAGATAAACTCGTGAACCTCAACGCCGCCTACGACGAGCGCGGTCTCCTCGGCCTGGCCTTCCATCCAGACTATGAGAGCAACGGCCGCTTCTATGTCTACTACAGCGCACCGACTTACGACCCGGACATGGACCATGCGAGCATCCTGGCGGAATACCGCGTATCCGATGATCCCGTGAAGGCGGACCCGACATCGGAGCGGGTGCTGCTCAGCATCGGTGAGCCCGAGGGCAACCATAATGGCGGGCAGTTGGCGTTCGGCCCTGACGGCTACCTCTACGTCGGCGTGGGCGACGGCGGCGGAGCCGGAGACCGGCACGGCGACATCGGCAACGGACAGAACATCTCCACGCTGCTGGGGTCGGTGCTGCGCATCGATGTCGACGGCGCTGAGCCCTACGAGATACCAGCTGATAATCCCTTCGTGGGCATCGAGGGGCGCGACGAGATATATGCCTACGGCCTCCGCAATCCCTGGAAGTTCTCCTTTGACAGCGAGACGGGACAACTCTTCCTCGCCGATGTTGGCCAGGACAAATGGGAGGAAGTCGACATCATCGAAAAAGGCGGCAACTATGGCTGGCGGATCATGGAGGGCACCCACATGTACGATGAAGACCTCGCTGACGAGCTCGACATCGACATCGATTCGCTCGAGCTGCCTATACATGATTACAGCCACGAGGTCGGCAGAAGTATAACCGGTGGCTACGTGTATCGCGGAAACGCGCTCCCGAACCTCTACGGCACGTACGTCTTCGGAGACTGGAGCAGCAACTTCTATCCTCCCAGCGGGTCACTATTCTACCTGGAAGAACGGGAACCCGGGCGCTGGGAGCGCTTCCCCCTGGAGCCGGCATCGGCGTTCAACCGCTACGTGCTCGGGTTCGGCCAGGATGAAGACGGCGAGCTCTACGTGCTCAGCAGTACCGCGCTGGGACCCACGGGTACATCGGGGGACGTACGACGCATCGTGGCCCCGTAGCTATTCCTCGACCAGATAGTTGATGACGTATTCTCCCAGGTCGGCCGCGTATTCACCGACGCGGCGGATACTCTCGCCAATGTACCCGATGGATACGGCCACGGCACCCTGCTTCTGGAGGGCGATGGTCTCGATGGACTCGCACATGGCCTTGAGCCGGTCGACGGACTCGATGTTTTTGTTGGCCGCCGCGATATCCTTGTCGAAGAACGCCTCGATGCTCTCTGAGAACATGTCCAAGGCGACGTTGCCAGCCGTAGTGATGGTATCGATGGCCTTGGGCTCCAGGTCTTCGTCCACGAGCGCGAGGTTGTTGGTGGCGATGGTGACCGCGTGGTCGCCGATACGCTCGATGGTCCGGCTGATGAGCGAGTAGTTGGCGCCGTGCTCTGTATCAAAGCCCAGCGTATCCGCCAGCAGCACGTCCCGGGAGACGACATTGTACTGCCGGGAGATGAGCCAATGCAACCGGTCGACGTCGGTGTCACGAGCGATGACGTCACGGGACATCTCCTCGTCGCCATAGGAGAGCGCGAACAGCGCGTCCTTATGCATGTTGACGACGAGTGAGGTAATCCGGCGGATGGCCTTGTTGAACGGCATCTCGGCCGGGTCGAGCAGGTCCTTGATGGTAAGCGAGGTGGAGGTCTCCTCGATGATCTCCAGGCCGATGGCGTCGCGGATGAAAGCGCGTAGGGTTTCTCTCACCGACGGGGAGATGCGCTTGTCTGAGGTAACGATGAAGACGTTGTAGCCCCGGATGTAGGCGCCGAGGAGCATCCGGAAGAGGCATGTGGTGTCGTCGATGCTGCTGACGTCGAATTCCTTTGTCCGTTGCGCCTGCTCGCCGGATATCTTGGTGGTGATGAGCAGGGTGCCGTCCTGTCGGGGGATGACGCCGACCTGGTCGTTTTTTTGTAGGTGCTGCTCCCGGGCCCATCCTTTGGGTAGGGAGACGATGAAGGAGGCGCCACCGGTCACCTGGACCTTTCTGGTTTCCATGGATGGAAACGGGGATGTGTTTTTAAATTTTCTATACTTTTATTTATAAATAGATATAGTTGCGGAAAGTATATATTTTTATATAGTCTCCCACGGTTTTTTATCAGGTTCGCCGTCAACGTCTCCGGAGCAATATAGGGAGCTATAGTGGTCTTTAAAACGGGCGGTCGTTTTTTCCCAGCAACCCCCATAAAAATAAATATAATATATATAAATAGTAGAGATGAATATATGTTATGGCGGAAAGATATATAAATAAACGCTGTTTCCAGGGGTGGTGACAAAAACCATGCCGAACATACATATATCAGACAGAGGAAAAATCGCGCTCGCTGCAGTAGCTGTCGCGGTGCTAACAACGACCGCTTTCGCCGGCTGTCTCAGCAGCGATAAAACGACACTCATACAGACCGGCTCAAGCACGGTTCTCCCGCTGGCAAATGCCTGGGCGGAGGAATTCGACGGGGCCGAAGTGTCGGTATCCGGCGGCGGCTCCAGTCACGGCATCAACAGTCTCTTCCTCGGCGAGGCAGACCTCGGCGATGCCAGCAGAAAGATAAAAACCGGCGACTACGAAAAAGTCGGCTGCTCGGCGAGCGAGGCGCAGATAGCAGCCGCCCAGAGCGGCAATCATCCATGGCAGTACCCCGCCTGCAGCGGCGTAGAACCCGTGGAATGGCTCATCGCCTACGACGTCCTCACCGTCGTGGTGAACAATGACAACGACTGGGCGACAAACCTCAACTACAGCCAGCTATATGCGATATTCACCGATGATGATCCGGCCGACTACTGGGACGAAGTCCCCTGGCTCGACGAGGCCCCCCACAAAAAGATAGAGATATACGCACCCGACGAGGCAAGCGGAACATACGACTATTTCTTTGAAGAGATCATCCCCGGCTGGGGTGACGACGACCAGCAGGCAAACACCCGATTGGCGGCAGGCGACGGCGTGTACCATCCAAGCGCCGACGACAACGTCATCCTCAATGCCATCAGCGACAACACCTACGCCATCGGATACTTCGGATATGCATACTACGAAGAAAACCAGGGTATGGTAACGCCCGTGCATGTTGCTAAAGAAGGTACCGACTACCAAGAACCCTCCATGGCCAACGTCGCAGACTACCCGATGTCACGGCCGCTCCACATCTACACCAACGGCATCCCGGAGACAGGCACCACCGTCAACGACTACCTGCGGTACATCCTGAGCGACGAAGGGCAGCGCATCGTGCCCGAGGTGGGATACGTCCGCCTCAGTCTCGTCGACGAAAACCTGGCAACCAACCAGCGAGCACTACTATAACGCGCACCCCAACATGGCACGCCCATCAGAAGGGAAAAACGAGGAGTCACAAGAGCCGCACCCATTCAAAAAAAGAGTGCGACTCAGCGAAAAAGCAATCACCGTTCTTCTCTTCGCATCTGCAAGCGCCGCCATCGTTTTCAGCATCGCCATCATCTACACGCTTGCAGATGGCTCTCTCTCCTTCTTTACCCATCCAGATGTTGACGTTCTCGAATTTTTCACCAGCACGAAGTGGATACCGTCCGGAGGCGACCCGACGTTCGGCGTCCTCCCGCTGCTGAGCGGCACCACGCTCATCGCCGGGTGGGCGACACTCATCGCCGCACCCCTGGGCATTGCCGCAGCCCTTTTCCTTTCAGAATTTGCCGGGAAGCGCCTTCGTTCAATAGGAAAACCGCTAATAGAAATATTGGCCGGCATTCCCTCCATCGTATACGGGTTTTTCGCGCTCATGGTAATCAGCCCGCTCTTCAGGGAATACTTCGGTGCCAGCTATTTCAACGCGGCCAGCGCCATCGTCGTCATCGCTATCATGATGCTGCCCATCATCATCAGCATCTCCGACGACGCGATGAATGCCGTCCCCCAGTATCTTCGGGAAACGAGCCTGGGGCTCGGCGCCACCAGGTGGGAGACAGCCACCAAAGTCGTCATGCCGGCTGCATCAAGCGGCATTATCGCCTCCGTGCTGCTCGGGCTCGCCCGGGCCATCGGAGAGACTATGGTGGTGCTGCTGGTGGCAGGAAGCATCGCCCAGTTCACCTTCAATCCCTTAAACGAGGTGATGACCATGTCGGCGTACATCGCCAAGGTTGCCACCGGCGACATTCCGCCAGGACCGGCGGTTTCAGCTGCATTCGCCGTCGGACTCCTGCTCTTCGTCATCACCTATCTCATCAACGTCGTCGCCGCGCGGGTCGTCCTGCAAATCAAAAACCAGGGCATACTCGCCACGGCAAAGACAGCCAAAAAACAGAACATCGTCATCCGAGGCATCCACAGAACCAAATCGGGGCTTC
>JBNGDQ010000104.1:3160-5203 GCA_049975285.1 Thermoplasmatota archaeon | reverse complement strand
AGGATACCATCTTATTGCTCCGCTTCGCCGCCTAAGGGAAGCAAAACTTAAAAGAATGCCAGGTCATACGAACAGGATGACCGAGGACATTGCAGCGCTGGCCCGCAAGTATGCCCTGCTCAACGCCGCCGAGTTTGACGGGGAAGCGCAGGTGAAGGCTGTCATCGGCAAAGTGATGGCCGCCGTGGACGCTGACCCCAAGGACGTTATCCCTGTGGTCCGTCAGGCGGTGGCAGCGGTCAACGAGCTCTCCCTGACAGAGCAGCAGGGCGAGATAGCGGAGCATGGCTACGAGCGACGGGAGACCGAAAAAGAGGAGGGACTGCCTGAGCTTCCGCATGCTACCCAGGGCGAGGTGGTAACGAGGTTTCCGCCGGAGCCCAATGGTTATCTGCACATCGGGCATGCAAAGGCTGCCGTGGTCGACCATGAGTATGCACGGCGCTACGACGGCGAGTTCATCCTTCGCTTCGATGACACCAATCCAGCCAATGAGGCCCTCGAGTTCTACGAGGCACAGCGGGAGGGACTACGATGGCTGGGGATTGAATGGGACCGCGAGTATCGGACGTCGGATAACCTCCCGAAGCATTATGAGCTCGCGGAGCAGCTCATCGAGCAGGGTGATGCCTATCTCTGCACCTGTACCCCCGCTACGGTGAAAGAGAACCGCCGGACCAGGCGAGCCTGCGCCTGCCGGGACAGCATGACCCTTGAGAAGTGGCATGAATTCTTCGATATGGAGGAGGGCAGCGCCGTCCTGCGCCTCAAGGGCGATATCCAGTCGGATAACACGGCGATGCGGGATCCCACGCTGCTCCGCATCATCGATGAACCGCATCCTGTTCACGGGGAAACATATCGGGTATGGCCTACCTATGATTTTACGGGGGCCATCGAGGATTCACTGTCCGGGGTGACGCATCCCTTCCGGACGAAGGAATACGAGCTGCGGGACGAGGTCTACTTCTACCTGCTGGAGCGGCTCGGGCTGCGGAAGCCCCACCTCATGGAGTTCGCCCGGCTGTCCATCCAGGGAATGCCGGTCTCCAAGCGGAAGATACGACCGCTCATCGATGACGGCCTCGTGGATGGATGGGATGACCCGCGGCTGCCGACGCTGCTCGGGCTCCGCCGTCGGGGCATCCAGCCTGAGGCAATCCGGGAGTTCGTGCTATCGCAGGGTATCTCCCGGGCAGAGTCAACGGTCACGTTTGACCAGGTGGAGGCCTGCAACCGCAAGCTGCTGGATCCCATCGCACCGCGGTACTTCTTCGTGCCTGATCCAGTGCCCGTGCATGTGGAGGAGGCGCCGGAGAAAACAGCGGTGCTGCAACATCATCCCTCCCGAGACCTGGGAGAACGACGCATTCAGACCAATGATACCTTCTATATTCCAGGCGACGATGCCCAGGATATCGAAGCAGGTGACATATTCCGGCTGAAGGACCTCTACAACGTGGAGGTAACCGAAACCAGCGACGGCATCACAGGGCGCTACGCGGGAGAGGAACTGCGCTCCGGCTCGGCGAAGCTGCAATGGGTGACCGATGATCACGTCGACATGGAGGTATGGAAGCCCGGAGCGCTGGTCGACGACGATGGCTCGTTCAATCCGGATAGTCTGACCGTGGTGGAGGGCTATGCGGAGCCAGCGGTGCAGCAGCTCAACGCGGGCGACGTCGTCCAGTTTGAACGCTTCGGTTTCGTCCGCATCGATGGACCAGGCCGGGCGATCCTGGCGCACAAGTAGCTAGGCGATGCGGCGCTGCCAGTACTGCCAGACTGGGTAGGGAACCAGGGCCGCCCATAGTATCAGGATACCGGCAGCTGTCACCACCGTTGAGAGATGGGTGAGCGAGAGGGCGAGGAAGATGAATGATGCAGCTGGCAGTATCACGACAAGGTGAAAAAAGAAGGCGATATCCAGGAGGATGCTGCTGTCCTGTGTCATTATGTCACCGTATGCTATATTTGCTGCGGTAATAAAAAGGAATCGCTTTACTCGCTCCAGCCGTATTTCAGTATCCAGGCCTTGTAGGG
>JBNGDQ010000104.1:0-3060 GCA_049975285.1 Thermoplasmatota archaeon | reverse complement strand
TGGTGATATTTCTGCTCATAACCGTCACCGGTCCATTCATAGACAGCGAGCTCCGGCGTGTAGAACGTGACATGTATCTCCGGCTTGCCGTCCCCGTCGCTGTCCTTGGAGACACAGCCGAACGGATAGCCAGTGGTGTCATCGTAGCGTGCCACGACGGTGGGCTGCCATGCAGCGCCATCCCAGTTGAGGACGACGGTCTCATTGGTGTTGACGATGATCTCGTTTTCGCCGTCTTCGTCGACATCCGCAATCCAGGGGAAGTAGACACTACGGCTGCCGGGTGCATTCCAGTTGCTCTCCTCAGTGAACGTGGTGCCATCCCATTCCAGCACGAGGACCTCCGGGAGGCCGCTTCGATACCCGCCGGTGACGACGACCTCGTTTCTGCCGTCGGTGTCCACGTCGCCGACCATACAGTCCAGGGTGGTCTCCCATCCCCCGGCGTCGGTGACGATGTGCTGCCCGATTTTCTGGTAGCGGCTGCCATCCCATTCGAAGGCTGAGAAATGGCGGCCCCAGGCCACGCCGACGTCGTTGTCCCCGTCGTTGTCCGCGTCACCAATAAAGAAACCCGTAGCGGAGCCCAGCCCGAGCAGCGTATAGCCAATACCCAGGATGGGGTCCATGATACGGGCCTGCTCCTGATATGTCTGCGATGCCTCATCGTACTTCATGACCCGCATGAATGGATCCCGGCCGCCGATGAGCAACTCGTTTTTGCCGTCGTTGTCCGCGTCGCCCACTGGCTGTGGTCCCTCATAGCGAGCGCTCCACATCGCGAAGGGGCCATAGCTTCGCTCCCACTGCACACCGAACTCCTGCTGCACACCGGCCGTGCTGTCAACGGTATCATGCTGCAAAGGCGCTCCGTCGAACAACTCCAGGAAGGCTCCAGGGGACAGGAGGGCCAGACCCACGAGGAAAACCAGTAACTGTCGCATACGGTACAATGGCTTGACGCTATTAAACCTTGCCGCAAGAGGGGAAAGCCATAAGAAGCAGCCTGGCATCCTGCAGCATGGAGGTCGACCCGTCCATCCGTATCGAGGTCCATGACGGCGTCTATGAGCCAGCTGAGGACTCCTACCTGCTCCTCGACGTCGTTGAGCCACGTGGTGGACGGATGCTGGACATGGGCACCGGCACGGGTATCATCGGGCTGCATGCTGCACGCTATGGGGCTGACGTGACGGCAGTTGACGTCGACGGTCGGGCGGTGGAAAACACGCGGAGCAACGCCGCCCGCAATGACCTCGACATCGAGGTGATACAGAGCGACCTGTTCACCGAGGTGCAGGGACGCTTCGCTGTTATCGCCTTCAATCCCCCGTATCTGCCCGCCGGGGATGGCGATATCCGGTGGGATGGCGGCCCGGGTGGCATCGCTACGGCGCGACGCTTCCTTAATGAAGCCGACGGCCACCTGGAAAAAAATGGGCGCATATATCTCCTGCTGTCGACGCTGGGCGACGTCGCCGGGCTGCTCCAGGAGTTCCAGGGGCGCTACCGCTTTGAGCAAAAACGGCGGCTCTCATTGTTCTTCGAGAAACTGCTCGTCTACGAGATTACACGCTGAAATACCGGTCGTGCTCCCATGGCGTGACGTACTCCGCGTATGCATCGCATTCCTGCTGTTTGAGCTCAAGGAATGTAGTGAATGCATGTTCGCCGAGGGCCTCCCGGATGACGTCATCTGATTGCATGGTCTCCAGTGCCTCGCTGAGTGTGGCTGGCAGGCGGGCGATGCCGTGCTGCTTGAGCTCTGATGGCTGCATGGCGTAGATGTTGGCGTCGACCGCGGGCCCAGGGTCTATCTTTCGGTGGATGCCGTCCAGGCCAGCGTATATGAGCCCGGCGAAGGCGAGGTAGGGATTGCATGAGGCGTCGGGATGACGGATCTCGATGTCCATGGCGTGCTGCTGCCCGGCATGATGTGGAATGCGGACGAGGGAGCTGCGGTTGTAGCTGCCCCAGGCCACGTGGATGGGTGCCTCATAGTGGGGGACTAGCCGCTTGTAGGAGTTCACCGTGGGGTTGGTTATAGCGGTCAGGGCTGCCGCGTGGTCGAGGAGCCCGCCGATGAAGTATCGGGCATCCTGGGACAGGTGCTGTTCGTCGGCGTCATCGTAAAACGCGGAGGTATTGTTCTGCATGAGCTCGAGGTGGACATGCATACCGCTGCCTGCATCTCCTTCAACGGGCTTGGGCATGAACGTAACGTGGAGGTTCTGCATCTCTCCGAGGGCTCGAGCGAGGAATTTGATGAATATGGCGGTGTCGCCGGCCGCTATGGGGCCCTGCAATGGATGAATCTCGATCTCGTGCTGCCAGGTACCGCCTTCATGGTGGTGGTATTTGACGGGGATGCCGGTGGCCTGCAGCACGTCGCAGAGGTGATTGCGGAAGGGCTCGAGGTCGTCGAAGGGAACCGCGGCGAAATACCCCTTCATCTCTCTGGGGTCGAACCGTCTGCGGGCTGGCTCTCCCTCGCGGCCTGCATCAGGTGCGGGAAAGACATGGAACTCGAACTCTGGTGACAGTTCTACGCCGGTATATCCGGCATCCTGCACTTGTTGTTGAGCTCGCCGGGCGATGTGGCGCGGGTCACCGGAGAATGGTTCCCGGGTGTCGACGGTGGCGACATCCATGACCACGCGGGCTCGGTTGCCGCCGTACAGCCAGGGCATGGGCTGCAAGGTTGCCGGATCCGGGATGGCGACCATGTCGCTCTGTTCGACGTCACTAAAGCCGGCAACGGATGACCCGTCGAAGCCGATACCCTGCTCCCATATCTCGTCCTCGAGGTACCGCTGGACGGGCAGGGATACTGAACGGAGGACGCCGAGCAGGTCGACGAAGTGTCCCTGGACCCATTGGACGTCATGTTCGCGCAGTGTTTCCTGTGCCTCTGCAACCGCGGTGCGATGCATGGGCTCGTATGGTGCGTCTTCCATTTAAGCTTTCTTTTTTGACGGCGGCAATCTCTATAAACTCCTGTTATGGAAGATAACAAAATAGAAATAGGTATGCATCCATTTGTGCCATGGACATGAAGGC
>JBNGDQ010000103.1:2910-5207 GCA_049975285.1 Thermoplasmatota archaeon | reverse complement strand
TGATATCCTCAACAATTGTTAAGAGCAGCGGGTATAAAAGCATTATCCCTTCACACCATCCTTTTTATATCGTCCCTCGTTGAACGTACCATGCCCGTGTGCGACTACTGCAACCAAGAAATAACGGACACCGCAGTGCAACGCGGTGGCAAGCACTGGCATCGCGACTGTTTCAAAAAGATGGTCCGCGAGCAGGGCTGCTGATCAACAGAATCTATTTGTAGCATAGATGATTGTCGATACCATGACATCCGACGAGCAGAGCCGGGTCGATCGAGCCGCGGAGCTCGCCAGAGAATACGAATACACCATTGGCAGCTGCCCTCAATGCGTCCTGGCCGCCCTCTACGAAACCTTCGACATCGGCAGCCCGGACATCATTCAGGCCAGTGACGGTCTCGCCGGAGGGACAGCCCTCTCCACCAGCGGGACCTGCGGCGCCCTCATCGGAGGCATGCTCGCCATCGGCAGCGTAGCGGGCAGAAGCTACGAGGACTTCAAAGCCGGGAAAGGAGAACGACGGGTATTCGTCCATTCACAGCGGCTCTACCGACGCTTCATCAAAAAATATGGCTCTCCGGTATGCTGTCAAGTGCAACAGAAAGTGTTTGGACGCTCCTACGACCTGCTCGATGCAGCGGAAGCTACGGCGTTCTCTGCAAATGCCACCCGGGAGACCTGCCCACAGGTCGCCGCCGACGTCACCCGGTGGACGGCCGAGATCATCGCCCGGCTCAAAATGAAGCGCAGTTAACGGATGTCGGCCAGCAGCCGCTCGACATGCCGCCGGATATTATCCCGTACCCTGCGGTACACCTCGATTGGCTTGCCATGCGGATCCTCGATAGCCCAGGCGAGGGTCTTATCCCGCGGCGTGAGGGGACAGCCGTCTAGGCATCCCATGCTTACGATGATGTCAAACTGGTCGTTCATCTCCATCGTCAATGCCTTTGGCTGCTGCCCGGAGATATCGATGGCCAACTCTGCCATGACCTGCACGGCCGTATCATCAACTCGTTCAGCTGGATTCGTGCCCGCGCTCTCGGCAACTATTCTATCCGACATAGCGGCACAAAACCCCTGAGCCATCTGGCTCCGGCAGGCATTCTCCACGCAGATGAACAATATTTTTTTCATGGTTTCACCTCGAATCTGTCTCTCGTCCGGTTGGCAACGGCGACCAAACTCAACATGACGGGCACCTCCACGAGCACGCCGACCACGGTGGCCAGCGCAGCACCCGAACCCAGTCCATAGACTGATATAGCGACGGCGACGGCCAGCTCGAAAAAATTGCTGGCACCGATCATCGATGCAGGGGCGGCAACGCTATGCGGCAGCTTCCACAGGTAACTCCATCCATAGGCGAGGCCGAAGATGACGTATGTTTGGATGGTCAATGGCACGGCGATGAGTGCAATGTGTAGCGGGTTATCCAGGATTTTTTCTCCCTGAAACGAAAACAGGATAACTAGGGTGAGCAGCAGCCCGATAATGGTGACCGTGTGCATCCGCTGCAGGAACACCCGGTTCAGCCAGGCTTTTCCCTTACGCTGCAATGCCCATCGCCGGGTGAGATAGCCCAACGCGAGAGGTATGACCACGAAGAGCACCACGGATAGCACGAGCGTGTCGTAGGGAACGGTTAGTCCACTGATGCCGAGCAGGAATGATACAAGGGGGACATAGGCAATGAGGATGATGAGGTCGTTACTGGCGACCTGTACCAGGGTATAGCTGGCGTCGCCTCTGCTCAGGTAGCTCCATACGAATACCATGGCCGTGCAGGGAGCAGCACCGAGAAACACGGCCCCAGCGATGTACTGGTCCTGCAGGGCCGGGCTGATGTAATCAGCGAAAATATACGTGAAGAAAAACAGGGCGAAGAGGTACATGGTGAATGGTTTTATCAGCCAATTTGTTGCCCAGGTGACTATTAAGCCCCGCGGCTTCCGGGTAACGTCGACAATGCTGGAGAAGTCAACGCGCACCATCATCGGGTATATCATGAGCCATATCAGTACGGCGACCGGCAATGATACCCGGGCATACTGTAATTGGTCCAGGGTGTCGGGGAACCAGGGGAAAAGTGTTCCGATGGCGACGCCTGCCAAGATACACAATGCTACCCATATACTTAGGTATTTTTCGAAGAACCCCAGCTTTCCTTTCATAGATACCTCGATGTTATTTCAAATTATTTTGAAAAAGAAGGCAGTGATATCGAGACGAACACCACCTTTACCCGACTCAGGGGCATCACGAAGTTACAGTCCCAACGATGTCGCTATCTGTTC
>JBNGDQ010000103.1:0-2810 GCA_049975285.1 Thermoplasmatota archaeon | reverse complement strand
TACCCGACTCAGGGGCATCACGAAGTTACAGTCCCAACGATGTCGCTATCTGTTCCACTGTTTCCTCATCGACAGTCAGATGCCAGTCTTCTTCCAGCATATGCTGTAATGCCTGCTTTCCCTGACTGGTATCGGGCAGCATACCGATAAATCGACGGTAGATATCCGGGGTCACCCGATACATGTGTACAAGCCCGTCGCTGGACGGAGTGCTGTCCGCTATGTCGCGTGGCGTTGCCATACATTTCTGTGCCATCAATGGGCAGGTAATCGTATCCCGCTGGATGGAAAACTCGAAGAATTTCTGGCACATCGGGCAATAATACCGTCCCATGGGGCGGTCTCCCAGGATGGCTATGTCGTCAAATTGTATCTGCTGTGATATCCCTACTTTTTCAGCGAGGCGGGGAACCGCTCTCCCTAAAAGCATGAACAGCACGTCTCTATCCCAGACCTTCTCGACATCCATGACCACGAACGTTATGCTATCAGGGCTGACGCGCTGCGCGGTTTCACATCCACTGGCAATGATGATGAAGCTCTTCAGAGTCTGCAGTGGCTGCTCATCATACTGGATGTGCCAGTCTTCCAGAAATTCGAGATAGGCGTCGACCCACTTGTCAGCAATTGCCTCCACATTGTCGGGCATTAGATGCGCAGTCAACCGCTGCGGTATCTTGGGGTAGAATAATCCAAATCGCTCTAGCCCCTCCGTGGATTCAGGCGGCAGGGTTTCGACAGCGATGGGGGTATTGACACACATCTTCGGCATGTAGGGACATCGGGGCTCATCGAGCGTGAATAGTTTCTTGCACGTTACACACCAGTATCTGCCTGAGGGTGATGGCTCACCTGGCGGCAGCGATTTAACCTTGTTCACTATCATTTCTTTGTTGCCAAACATGTTGTCACTTCTCCCCGGCAAATCGTTGCGAGGCAGGGATTCCCCCAATGCCCCAATGTGTCTTTGGCACCTCGGTGACGATAACCTCGACCGCCTCTGCAGGAATACCTCGGCGCTCAAACATCGCCGTTGCCTCCTCGATGACCTGCCGGGCATTCTCCGCGCCAAATCCTTCCCATACTTTTATTTCAACGAATGGCATGCATATACCTCCTCAGTATATCCTCTGACTCATTATAAAATATCCGACGACCCGGATTTTTATGCTCCCTCCGGGGTTACTTTTCTGTTATCGGACCTGTCCACCTGGTGAGAATATCCTCACCGGCTTTCTCCTTATCCCGTCTCGTATGGATCCCTGGTAGTTGGTTCCGGCATACCGTGAAAGCGGCTGGTATACCCGCATCCTTCTGGGAGGCATCCAAACAATTTATATAACCCAATGCTTTTCAGGGTTAAAATGGCCAAAGGACTCACTCACTATTTACGAGAAGCGTGGAAACAACCCGACACCAGTCATCAGTCGCCGCAGTGGAACCGCCTCATCAAATGGCGCCAGGGAGACAGCGTCGTCCGCGTTGAACACCCCACCAGGCCCGACCGGGCCCGCAGCCTCGGGTACAAGGCAAAGCAGGGATTCATCGTCGTCCGCTCCAGAGTCCGCAAGGGCAGCCGGAGAAAACAGCGACCCAGCGCGGGACGACGACCAGCTCGCATGGGCGTCAAAAAGATAACCGGCGCTAAATCAATACAGCGCATGGCTGAAGAACGAGCCGCCAAGCATCACCCTAACCTGGAGGTCCTCAACTCGTACAAGGTTGGCGAAGACGGCCGCCGTCACTACTATGAAGTCATCCTCGTGGACCCCAGCCATCCTGCCATCATCAACGACAGCGACATCAACTGGATAACCCGGGAAAACAGCCGTGTCCATAAAGGCAAAACCTCAGCCGGCAAAAAAGGACGAGGGCTCCGCAAAAAAGGAAAAGGCGCCGAAAAGATACGGCCCAGCCTCCGAGCCAACGACGGCCGAGGCAAATAAGGCATGGACCCCCCGTTTCATTACGTCCGGCTTACCACTTTTTGTTACGCCACTGAATACAAAGACCGGGTACGCAAAGCGCTCTCCTTCATCGCATACGGCTCCCCTGATGCCACCGGGGTTGAAGAGGAAACCATTGAAGGGCAATTCGGTGATGATATCCTTGTCATGCACATCCGGCTGGAGTGCTCCCGGGACATCCGGGCTCTGAGCCGCCGGGTGCTTCCGTTGCTGTCGCCAGATGATGTGGAACCGAAGGTCGACGATAAGTGGTTTTTTCATCTTCGATTTGACAAGGAGGCTGCCTTCCATGGCAACCTGGATCTGTCTGAGGGTGCCAATGTCGTCACTTTGAAGGGCAAAATCCAGGTGTATCCGGCCAGCCGCGAGCGAGCTGTCGCCTGCCTGCGGGAATACGTGGTGGCCAATAATAATTAATAGCGGGAGTGCATATTACGGTGATGGCACAGACCGTTGTGACCTGCCCCAACTGCGAGACATCGTTCCAGGTGAACGTCAATGCAACCCGGGGAAAATGTCCCTCCTGTGACATTGCTCTCGTTTTTGAGGATGTCTCCGGGCAGCCAGCCCAGCGACCGCCACAGCCGCCGCCGAAACCCCGGAAAGCCGAGGAGCCGATGCCGGAAGAACCAGTTAAAATGGAAAACAAGACCATCGAAGAGACCGTGGATATCGGACGCATCGAGGCAGCCGTCGATGCCATCGTCGAGCGGACATTCACGGGACGAAAAACCCGGGCGGCTGACATTGCTGCCGTGGACTCCATCGAGCCACAGCGGGACTACTCGGACGTAGAGAAAAAAGTCGAAAAACTGCTGTCTAAAGAGTAAATACCCATATCTC
>JBNGDQ010000102.1:0-5215 GCA_049975285.1 Thermoplasmatota archaeon | reverse complement strand
CATACAGGTCACACCGTAGCCCTCGAAGCGGACCTCATCGCCGGGCTGCAGACTATGCCCGAATATGTCGAAGACAGGCTTGAAATAACCGAGATGCGTCAGCTGCTGCACCAGCCGCTCCATGCCCGGCGGGCCGTACAAGTGCAACGGCTCCTCCCGATCGTTGAGCTGCAGCGTCTGAAACAAGCCCGGGAGCCCCAGGAAATGGTCGCCATGGAAATGGGTGATAAAGATGCTGTCAACCTGCATGTAGCTCAGCGCCGACTTCTGCAGTTGCCGCTGGGTACCCTCACCGCAGTCGAAGAGCAGCACGTCGCTCCCCCGCTTGACTGCGATGGCGGACACGTTCCGCTGGGATGACGGCCACGAGCCTCCAGTCCCCAGGAAATGGATGTACAGCTGCATGCACCCTGAAGCAGCCGCCGATAAAAAATGTTTGGGCAGGCAATAAACATAAATTGGCTGGCAGCATGTCAGCATATGAAGCGCATGAGCTACGCCGATGCAGGCGTCGACATCGACGAAGAAGAACAGGCCGTGGCCGGCATCATCTCCGCGGTCGGCGGCACCGAGCACGTCACGCTCAACGGTCACCGCTTGGTCATGTGCACTGACGGTGTCGGCTCCAAGGTCCTCATCGCCGACCAGATGCAGCAGTGGGACACCGTGGGCATCGACTGCATGGCCATGAACGTCAACGACGCACTCTGCATGGGCGCCCGTCCTCTGGCGTTCGTCGATTATCTCGCCATGGAAAAAACCGACAAAGAGAAAGCAGCGGCCATTGCTGCCGGGCTCCGTAAGGGGGCTGACATCGCCGGTATTCCCATCGTGGGCGGAGAGACCGCCACATTGCCTGAGATCATCCGCGGCTTTGATCTGGCGGGCACATGTGTCGCCGTCGTGGAGCATGAGCTCCCCCAAAACATCGAGCCAGGTAACGTCGTCATTGGGCTGCGGAGCAGCGGTCTGCATTCCAACGGCTACACGCTCGCGCGGAAGGTGTTCACCGAGAACGGCTACGATTACGGTGACGTGCTTCCCGGTGCAGAGGAGACGATTGGTGAGGCATTGCTCAAGCCCACCTGTATCTACGTCCGCGAGACCCTGGCGCTGTGGGATACAGTAGACGTGAAGGGCATCTCACACGTCACAGGCAGCGGCCTCCGCAACCTCAAGCGGCTCAACAGCCAGGTGTGCTTCTCCATCGATGAACCATTTGAGCCGCAGCATATCTTAAAGGTCATCCAGGAGCTCGGCAATGTTACTGATCGAGAGATGTATCAGACGTTCAACATGGGAATGGGTCTCGCCATCGTGGTCGCTGAAGGCGACGTCGATGCAGCTCTCGATGTCTTAGCAAAGCACTCGGAGATGGAGGCACAGGTAGTCGGCCGAGTGACCGAGGGCACCGGTGTCGAGCTCCCCTCCCAGGAACTGCGGTACTAGCGCTTGTACCCGATAGTCCGGAGGAACTCTTTCCGCTCCATCACGTCGTCGTCATCCTCGACGTCTTTAGGGCTGAAGCCGTCGATGACGCCGAGGATCCCCCGGCCTGTTTCGCCGGCGTTATCGCTCTCGGCAACGAGCACCTTCGTCGGGTTTGCCGTGGCGCAGAAGATACGGCAGACCTCCGGTACGTTTTTTATGGCGTTGAGCACGTTGATGGGAAAGCAATCTCGCAGAAAAATGATGAAGGAGTGCCCGACACCGATGCGCTGCGCGTTGTCGATGGCTAGCTTTTGTAGCTCCTCGTCGTTGCCATCCGATCTGACTAGGCGGGGCCCTGATGCCTCACAGAATGCAAGGCCGAACTTTGCGCCGGGAACGTTGACGAGCGCCTCGTAGACATCCTCGACGGTCTTGATGAAATGCGACTGCCCCAGGATGAAGTTCATGTCATCCGGTTTTTCTATCTTTATCTCTTCTATTTCCATGCTATCACGCCTGTATAACTCGCGCGGCTTTTTAATGTTTAATCATCCACGGGCAGGTAGCGATGCATCGCCTCGACGACCTCGATGCTGCTTTCTGCCCGCCGGTAGTCCTCGAGCGGCTGCCGGTTCAACTGCAAAAAATGCGGCCCCCACTTGAACTTCGACATCACCGCCTCGGCCCCCTCGACATCACCGAGGATATACAGCGCCGCAGTGAACGCTTCCGCCGTGGACAGCTTCACCGGCTTTCCGTAGTTCACCGGGTTGGCGGGTACCAGGAACGGCAGTGCACGGGGCGGCATCCGGCGCTGCAGCGACGAGAACACCTCCTCGGCGTGTTTCCAGGAGCAGTCCACGGCGATGATGGCGCTGCATCCTGCATCCTCCGCTGATAATGCCTTCTCCGCCCGGGGGTCGAGGAGCACGCCGGTGGCTGGGAGCTCGCGCGGCGAGGAGACGATGGTTGCCAGGTTAAACCGGGCGAGCCGGCGGGCGCTGCATTTCTTGGGGTCATCCTGATCGAGATGATAGACCAGCAGACGGTAGGAGGGCTGCACAGTGATACAACACGGACAGGGTTTATAAGCCGCACGGAAACATTTATGTTGCACCTGCCGTTGTGGCGATGTGCGATACGTTATTGCATCCATATTCGTTGTCTTTCTCCTGATCGGAGCCTCCTCGGCACAGCTATCCGGCAAGGGCACGGTGGACCATCATCTGCCGTCTTTGGCCCCGACGGTAGCATCCTCTGAATCATATACGTTTCCTGATAACTACTCGGAACTCGTCTCCTGGTATCAGGCGCTTGAGGAGCAGTATCCCGACTACATGGAGACGTTCAAGGCCAACGAGCTCTATGGCACCGGTAAAATTGCCGGCGGCTACGACTGCTGGTACGTCCGCATCACCAACGAGAGCCGCGGTTTGAATAAGCCCGAGGCACTGTTTCTTGGCAGCCCCCACGGCATCGAAAAAATCGGGACGGTCTGCCTGTACTGGTTTACGGACTGGCTTATGCGTATGGCCTACACCGACGAACCCTGCCCCGGCTATGACAAGGCGTGGCTCCGGTGGCTCGTTGACAACCGGGAGGTATACATCGAGATAAGCCATAATCCCTGGGCGTACGACCACAACCGGCGGCGGGACTACAACGGCTGGGATTTGAATCGTGAGGCAGACTACAACGGGCCCGGTGCCGGGGGGCCGCCCTCCTGCTGGGGCTCCGTGCAGGGAAAGACGCTGGTGCGCTTCGTCAACAATCATACCATCCGGGTGGGCTGCGATTTCCATGAGGGCCTCCGGAAGCTCATGTATCCCTGGTTCAACTCGCACTGGCTGGTCAAGGGCATCAGCCCCATTACGTGGACGCCGTACAACTATGCACCACCCGACTTTTATTTCTATGATGCAGCGTCGGTCCGCGCCGCCGACTACCTCGGCGACTTCGGCGGGGACCTGGCCGGCTGGGATGTTGGTCCCATCCAGAGCTTCGTGGACAGCATCGACGGCGCCCTGGTCTGCTGGGCCTACGCCGCCGACGTGGCGAGCAACCCCAGAGAGGACCGCTATGTCAACGATGAAGCCAACGGCGGCTATCCCGGCGCGGGCATCATGTGGCACCTCTACGAGGTCTACGACTATAAAAAGAACATCAACCGCTGGGAGCTCCTCGGCAACGACACCACGCTCGGCTTCGGCATGGAGATCCGGCGTTACCTGCTCCATCAGATAGACCTGGCGCAGCCATATATCCGCTGGATTGCCCCGCCCGACGGAGAGATCACGCCGGGCACCCATACATTCCAGTGGCAGGTCAATGGCAGCCTCGTCGTCGACCACACCATGCTCCAGTGGGGCACCGATCCCGACCCCCGCTGCAATTACATCCATACCACCGAGGATCACGACCAACACGCGGGCGACTGGCAGGGCGGCACCGGCTGGAACAGCGCGCTCGATGGCACTACACAGCCGGTTACGTACAGTGCGCAGGTCACCTTCGACGAGCCCGGCGACTACTACATCGTGGCCAAAGCCCAGGTCGACCAGCGCTACGGTACCCCGCATGGACGACTCTTCTATGGCAGCGAGCCATACCTCCGGCTGGTGCGGGAGCGCACCGACCCTGATTTTCACGAAGCGCGGCAGGGCACCGATGGCCTGGAAGAAGTCAACGGCCAATTATGGTGGTACAGCCCCATTATCCATGTTCATGTTGCATAAGACCTGTTTAGATATGTTTTAATAGCAAAACATTGATATCTCTATGAGGAAAACATGTCGCTTACGGCGTTTAAGCGCCTTTTTCTGGGGGCGGCTGTCGTTTTATGTGTCATTGTTCTGATACAGAATGCAACTGCCGCGGATACCGATAACGATGGAATGGATGACCTGGACGAGCAACAACTAGCGGAAACATATGCGCCCAAGCTCTTTTTTGAACGAAACGAAGAGCTGTTCCCGGTCGCCATCGAGTATCATCTCTCCAACGCGAATCTCAACCGCAGCGATGGCAACACGTCGACGCTGATAACCGCAACGCCGACGGCTGAATCGCTTGGAGCATACCCCGGTGACACCTATTATCTCGACAACCGGATGGGCACCATAAACGACACCCGTATCATCGATGACTACAAAATATATGCCGAAACGCATGACCCCGTCGTCTACGCTCACGTATTCCCGGGAGGCAACGGCACCGTGGTGCAGTACTGGTTCTTCTATGCCTTCAACACGGGCACGCTCAACACCCATGAAGGCGACTGGGAAATGATACAGGTCATGCTCGACGGCGCCGATGAACCGATGGAGGCGATGTACAGCCAGCACCTTCACGGACAGCGTGCTCCATGGAGCAAAGTCGACCGAAGCGACACGCATCCCCACGTCTATGTGGCACGGGGCAGCCACGCCAACTACTTCCGCTATTACCAGGGATTGCTCGGCTTCGCCAGCGACCGGGTCGGCAACGACGGCGATACCCTCGAGCAGGGCGACTACACGTTGGTCATGCTCGGCGAACGAGGCACCGGCAATCATGCAGCAGCGCAGAACTGGCTCGACTACGGCGGCAGATGGGGCGACTACGGTGATGCAGATGACGAGGTCCGCGGGAAGCGTGGTCCACCTGGCCCGGGCTTCAGAAGCAACGGTGACATGTGGGCCGGTGTCGCGTGGGGCGAAGACCTCCCCTCGCTCAACAGCATGATGCTGTCCTTTGACTGGCTCTTCTACCATTTCACCATCATCTTCCTTGCATTGTTCGCCAT
>JBNGDQ010000101.1:0-5218 GCA_049975285.1 Thermoplasmatota archaeon | reverse complement strand
CATCCATTCACACGGCCCCGCCATTATGGGCATCCACGCCGTCAAGGCCGCCCGGAGCAGCAAAGCACCATTGTTGTTCACCTACCATACCATGCTCGAGGACTCCCTGCACTTCGTCACGACGTCACCAGCCGTGCAGGCCATCGTCGGGCGGCTGCTTCCCATATGGCTCAAGTGGTACTTCCACCAGTGTCAGGGCGTCATCGCACCCAGCCATGCGGCAGCGGAGGAAATCAGTCATTACAGCGAGGAGCCCATCGAGGTGATTCCCACCGGCATCGATCTCGACCGGTTCCACCAGGCCGACGGAGAAATGATACGAGCTCAGCATGAGCTCGACGGGCCGGTCATCCTGCACGTCGGTCGCATCGTCCAGGAGAAAAACCTTGACCTGCTCGTCACAGCAGCGCAGCGTATCCTCAAAGAGAAGCCGGACGCTATGTTCCTCATCGTCGGCGAGGGGCCCTACACTGATGCCGTGCAGCAGCACGTGGAGAAACAGGGATTGACTGAGCATTTCCTGTTCACCGGTTTCGTCCCCGACGAGGAACTCCCCGACTACTATGCAGCAGCCGACGTTTTCGCTTTTCCCTCCACCTATGAGACGCAGGGCATCGTCGCCATTGAAGCCATGGCAGCCGGTACGCCGGTCGTCGCGGCGGCGGCCCGCTCCCTTCCCGAGCTCATCGACGACGGCAAAAACGGCTTCCTGTTCGAGCCGGGCAACTCTGCCTCGCTGGCCGACAGCGTCATCAAAGCACTCGATGCAGACGTCACTGCGGCAGCCCGTGAAACGGCAGCCACATTCTCTACGGAGCGATGCACCGACCGGCTCATCTCATACTACGAGCGATTTCTATGACCGTGACCTGTACCTTCACCCTGGAATATAACAGCGCTGAGGAGGCGGAGGTCATCGCTGCGGCGCTGCAGCCGGACAGCCAGGGCTACCTTGACATCGAGGTGGATGACTGCATCGTGACAGCCATCGCGCAGGCAGAAACGGTACCGTCGATGCTGCATACCATCAACGATTTTTTGAGCTGCCTCAGCGTCGCGGAAAAAATAGGGAAAGGATTAAAATAAATACGCTGCTATGCGGCTATGCACTTCGACCTCGAATGCACCTTTACGCTGAGCAAGCCCGTCGAAGCACGCGATGACGTCGAAGCATTCCTCGCCTCATTCGTCCAGGAGGCCAACGATGACCTCCTGCAGCGCGGTGCCCGGGACTGCGGCGCGGACATCACGGACTGGACGCTGCACGACGACAGGGTAGACATGCGTATCGTCTCCACCGGGAACATCCGCAGCCACGAGGGCGCATTGCGCATCAAGAAGGCGCTGGCGCAGCAACTCGGGCAACAGTTTCATATTGGCGTCCGGGACCTCCTGCTGCGGCGCTATATCATCACCATGGAGCTTGACCCCTCACCGGTGCATGCCATCACGATTCCCTTCGCGGAGCTCTCCATCGACGACGCGACGGCGCAGATGGTCATCGAGGACCGGGATGAATCGTTTCTCCGGAACAACTACGTCGACCGGATGGTCAACCTGGTGCAGGAAAAAGCCTCGCTGCAGCACTACGAGGGCAAAAAGGAATACTGGGAGCAGCTCTGGCGTTCCCCGGAAAAAGAGCCCATCTGGCATCGTGATCCATCTGAGGAGATGCAGGAACGCGGCTGGATAACCCTGGGGGAGACCAAAGGTAAGTGGTTCTATTATCCCCCTGCGGCAGCCGTCATGCGGGCCCTGGAGCGACTCGCCATCGAGGAAGTCGTCACGCCGCTTGGTTTCAAGGAGACCATCGAGCCGATGCATGTCTCGCTTGACACGTGGCTGTCCACCGGGCATCTGGAGGGCATGCCCCAGGAGATGTACTACACCTGCGAGCCAGCCACCCGAGACACCGAGGCCTGGGAGCGGTTCATCGACCTCGTCAAGATCACCCGGGAGGTGCCCACGGAGGAGCTCCAGCGGAACCTCAAGTCAGTCAGAGCCGGCGTGTGCTACGCGCAGTGTCCGAACATGTACGCGGCGATGGCCGGCAAAACCATCGCTGACAGCTCGCTCCCCGTCCTGCTCTTTGACCGGTCAGTGCCCAGCAACCGCTACGAGTCCGGCGGCCGCCATGGCATCGAACGGGTCGACGAGTTCCACCGCATAGAGATACTCTACATCGGTACCAAGGAGCACTTGCTCGAGCTACGGGAGCGACTCATGGAGCGCTACCGTCACGTGTTCAGCGAGGTGCTCGACCTGGAATGGCGGATGGCCCGGGTGGCGCCGTTCTACCTCCAGCAGGCCGGCATCCATGATGAGGCACAGGCGGACCAGGGCACCATCGACTTCGAGGTCTGGCTGCCGTACCGCGGCGACCGCGATCATGATTGGTTAGAGATACAGAACATCTCTATCGTCGGCAACAAGTACACCGAAGCCTTCAACATCAAGGGGCAGACCGCTGACCTCTGGTCGGGCTGTAGCGGCATCGGCCTCGAGCGGTGGATGGTCGCCTTCCTGGCGCAGAAGGGACTTGACCCAGCGGAATGGCCGGATGACTTCAAGCAATATCTCCCTGAGCTTCCCGGCATGCCCGAGTTCCTCTGACCAACATTTATATAGTCCTGCCATGTTATAAAGGAGAAATAGATTATGCTGTGGATACTAGCCGGCGTCATCGCCATCATTTTTCTCATTGGATGCTCCGCGTTTTTTTCTGGCTCCGAGATGGCCTTCGTCTCAGTCAGCCGCGCATCGATTCGCGACAAGGCCAACCGGGGGAATAAGCATGCACAAACCCTGGAAAAACTGCTGGAGACCCCCGACGATGTCGTAAGCGCCATCGTGGTGGGCAACAACATCGTCAACATCTTCGCATCAGTCATCGCGGGCAGCATCGCCACGGCGGTCTTCGGCGACATCGGCATCGGCATCGCCACCACCATCATGACCCTGCTCATCGTCATTTTCAGCGAGGTCACTCCCAAGGCGTTCGGGATCAACAACGAAAAAATGGTGCTCCGCATCTCCCGGGCTCTCAGAATCATCACCCGGATATTCTACCCGGTATCTGTGTTCCTCACGGCGATATCGAACCGGATTATCGCGCTGACCCCGGGCCGGGAAAAACGCAGCACCGCTGTCACCGAAGAAGAAATCCGGGCGATGCTCGAGCTCGGGGCAGAGGAGGGTACCATCAAGGGCGACGAAAAAGAAATGGTCAACGAAATCCTGGACTTCGATGACACCATCGCCTGGGGAGTCCACGTGCCCCGGGATGATATCATTTTTCTCCATGAAAGCGACAGCATCGCCGAGCTGGTGAAAACCTCGATAGAGACAGGCTACTCTCGTTTCCCCGTCTACCGGGATACCATCGACGACATCGTCGGGCTCGTCCACGTCAAGGATACCCTGGACATCGACGACATGGATCAATCCGTCGACACCATCCTCCGGGACATCCTCAAGATACGGGCGGGTATGAAAGCCGACGACGTCCTCCGGGAGATGCAGCGCCGCAAGACCCATCTCGCCATCCTGCAGGGAGAAGACGGCGACACGCTGGGACTCATCACGCTGGAAGACCTCATCGAGGAAGTATTCGGCGAGATCGCCGACGAGCACGACACAGCATGAACCTCGCAGCGTTGCTCTCCGGCGGCAAGGATTCTCTCTATGCAGCATACATAGCGGCAATGTACGGCTGGAACATCACACACGCCGTCACGATTCGACCCCGCCAGCTCTCCTGGATGTACCACACCGACAACATCCATCTCACCGAGGTCATCGCTGACGCGCTCAACCTGCCGCTCGTCATCCGGGACAGCACAGCAGAAAAAGAACAGGAGCTCGACGACCTTGAGCAGGCGCTCACCGGGCTGGACATCGACGGTGTGGTCAGCGGCGCCGTAGCCAGTGAATACCAGCGGACCCGCATCGAGCGCGTCTGTCATCATCTCGGCCTCAAATCGTTTACCCCGCTGTGGCACAAGACCAGCGAACCGCTCCTCCGGGGCATGATCAACGCAGGTTTCGACAGCATCATCGTCGCCGTCGCGGCGGAGGGCCTCGACGAGACATGGCTGGGCCGTCAAATCAACGTGGAGGCGATAGCCGACCTCGTCAGGCTGCACGACCGCTACGGCATCCATGTCGCCGGGGAGGGCGGCGAATATGAGACCCTCGTACTCGACTGCCCGCTGTACCACCGTCGCCTCAACATCCAAAAAAGCGAGGCACGCTGGGACGGCAGCCGGGGAACACTGCACATCGGCGAGGTGACACTAGGTCCAAAGTAGCAGGAGGTATAAGCGCCTCGGTCACGCACTACAGTATGACCATCTTACATTCGCGCTGTTCTCCATGCTCGGCATCTAAGGCTATAGGTTGGGCGGCAGCCGTATCTCGTCTAGGAGCGCCGTGGACACGTAGGGAACGTAGCCCTGCTCTCGAGAGCGCTCGTAGCACCGGGCGACCTGAAAGCGAAGGATAGCGTAATCAAGGGTCAGCACGAGTTTTCCCTCGTCCCGTAGCCAGCCCATGGTCTCCTCATGTGCACCGGTTACAGCAGGGCGCTGTGGGATACCGTTGACGTGCCACCCTAGCATGTCGACATAGATGGCGCGGCAGTAGGTCTCCTCGACGCCGACGCCATCGATGCAGGCAGCGATATCCGTGACTATCTCGAGGCCGTTCTGCGCGATGATGTAAAAAGATGACGAGCGATGCGCTTCAGAGATGCTCCGCACAAAGTCGGTCATGGTCTCCCGGCTGCAGGATGGATACCATTCCTCGAGATGATATGTCTCCAATGTGTCCAGGTAGAGGCCATCGAATCCCTTCGCCTTGATGCGAGGAATGTAGTCGTCGATGATGAGCGACTGCCAGGCAGGGCTGGAGAAATCGACGTACCAGTTGCCCGCCCAGTCGGGATTCTCCTCCAGGAGATATACGGCATCAGGATCCCAGTAGTAACGGTATTCCTCAGCTTCGCCGATGCTGATATATGCCACGACGATTTTTCCGCTGTCCTGCATCGCGGCCACGTCGCTGCGGCTGAAGCCATCCGGGTCGACATCGACCAGGTCGAAATCAGCGGCGATGATATCCGCCACCTCGACATCATGATAGACGCACAGCCAGGATTCCACCCCGGGTAAAGCCACACGGCAGCCACCGGCAACCGGACTGAGCCAGCCAGCACTGA
>JBNGDQ010000100.1:0-5324 GCA_049975285.1 Thermoplasmatota archaeon | reverse complement strand
CCAGCTGGGGAAAAACAACCACGTGGACGGCCTCCGCATCGTCGAAGGAGAAGAAATGCAGAAATTGGAACCCCTGCTGCATGACGACATCGTGGCGGCGCTATGGGCGCCCAGCGCAGGCGTCATAGCCCCCTGGGAGGCCGTCCTCGGCGTGGTGGAGAACGCGCAGGCCAACGGCGTCCAGATACATCTGGACAGTGAGGTCGTCGACGTGGAGATCGACGGTGACACGGTGACCGGCCTGCAAACCTCGCGGGAGCATATTGCAGCCGACGTGGTCATCAACGCCGCTGGATTATATGCCGGTCACGTGGCCGAGATGGCCGGCATTCATGAGCCAGCACTCACCCCCCGGCGAGGCGAATACATCCTGTTTGATGAGGATAGCGATGCCCAGCCGGAGCGCATCGTGCATCCCGTGCCGACGGAGCACACCAAGGGCGTCTACGCCGTGACCACTGTCGAGGGAAACCTCATGCTGGGCCCCACTGCGGAGGATCTACCGCCAGATGCCATCCATGACCGGGCGACCACCTGGGAGGGCGTCTCCAGTATCTGGGATAACGCCGGCAGGCTGCTCTGTCGGCTGCCCTCCCGGCAGGCAGTCGTGAAAACCTTTGCTGGTCTCCGCCCCGAGCCACCCCACGGGCGATACGTCATCCAGGCCTACGACAACCCATGGGGATTCATAAACGCGGCAGGCATCCGGTCCCCCGGCTTGACCGCGGCCCCCGCCATCGCCGCATACGTCGCAGGGCTCCTGCACACACAGCTGGATATCGAACTGCAGGAGAAACAGAACTGGCAGCCCCGACGGCACCGCATCCCTCGCCTGGCATCGCTACCCCGGGAGCAACAGCAGCATCGCATCCAGCAGCAGCCAGCCTACGGCCGCGTGGTCTGCCGCTGCAAAGAAGTCACCGAAGCAGAAATCATCGAGGCGATCCAGCGCATCCGCAGACTAGGAGGAACCGTATCGCTCGACGGGGTCAAGTTCCGCACCCTCGCCATGTTTGGATTCTGCCAGGGCTCCTTCTGCCGGACACACATTGCCCGTATCATCGCCCGGGAGCTCAACGTGCCCCTCTGGAAGGTAACCGAGCGCGGAACCGCAGCCTACGTGGCCGGCGACGTCAAGTCCCTGCAGGAGGACCCGCCATGAACGAGGCATACGACCTCACGGTCATCGGAGGCGGAGCCGCTGGCCTCGCCGGAGCCGCAGCCGCCGACGAACATGACCTGAACGTCGCAATAATCGAAGCCGGGGCACGCCTGGGCGGCATCCCCCTCCAGTGCATCCACCCCGGCTTTGGCCTCTTCTACTACGAGGAAGACCTCACCGGGCCCGAGTTCGCCGAGCGACTCGTCACCCGGGTAACCCAGCGAGACATCGACGTGCTCACCGAGGCGCACGTGACCACCCTCCAACGACAGCCCGACGGACGCAAAAAAGTCAGCGTGATAACCGCCCATGGCATCATGGACATCACGGCCTCCTGCGTGCTCTACACCGCCGGGGCCCGGGAGCGACATCGACACGAGACAGGTATCGTCGGCGACCGTCCCGCCGGAGTCTACACCGCCGGAGAAGCCCAGACCCTCATGGACATCCACGGAGCACTCCCCGGCCAGCGGGTCATCATCATCGGCTCCGGTGACATCGGACTCATCATGGCCCGACGATTCGCGCTGGAAGGCGCAACGGTGGAAGCCGTCATCGAGATGCTAGCCTACCCAGGCGGACTGACCCGCAACGTGGTCCAGTGTCTCCACGACTTCGACATTCCACTGCACACCCAGCGGATGGTCACTGCTATCCATGGCGATGAGCGCGTCACCGCCGTCGACACCGTCGCCGTCAACGACGACATGGCACCCATCGCAGGGACAGAGCAGCGCTTTGCCTGTGACACGGTTGCACTGGCGACCGGCCTCATCCCGAATGTCCCGCTGCTGCAGGACCTCGGCGTCGACATCGATGCAGCAACCGGAGGACCCGTGGTCAACGACTGCCTGGAGACCTCCATACCGGGGGTCTTCACCGCGGGCAACGCCCTAGCTATCAACGACTACGTCGATTACGCGGCGCGGCAGGGAGAACACGCCGCAGCGGGGGCAGCGCTCTATCTCGAGCATGGCTGCATCCCCGCCGATGCATGGCGGCCGGTACAGCCAGGCCGCAATGTCAGGCTGGCCGTACCGCATCAGGTCAGCGGGCAGCGACCAGTCACGCTCTACGCCCGGGTGCAGCGCCCGGAGCCCCGTGCAATCGTTCGCCTGCCTGAGCTCGGCATTGAGCTGCCGCGGCAGGGCGTCACTCCGGGGGAGATGCTCACCATCAAGCTTGAACGCGAGGTGCTCGCCTCGCTGGACGGCCCGCTCACCGTGGAGGTATCCCGATGAAAAAAGAAGTTACCTGTATCATGTGCCCGGTTGGCTGCACCATCAACGTGAAGCTCAAGGACGGTGACATTGCATCCATCACGGGTAATGCGTGCCAGCACGGCGAGGTATACGCCCGGCAGGAGCTCTCAGAGCCACGCCGCGTGGTCATGAGCGTCGTCCCCTGCACGGGAGGTGACCTGCCCACGGTAGCCGTCAAGACCGCTGCGCCCGTCCCCAAGGCAGCAATCCAAGCGGTGATGCAGGCGCTCGCCGGCGTAACGGTTGCAGCACCAGTGGCTGTGGGAGATATAATCGTGGAAAACGTGGCCGGCCTGGGCGTCGATGTGGTGGCAACACGGAGCGTCCATCAGCAGTGATCGAGCAGCCAGCGAACGATGACGTCGTGGTATGTGTCTCCCCACTCCGGGTCATCGCAGACTTCATGGTAGGCATCCTCGAATGCCTTGAGGGTTTTATCCTCTACTTCCAGCTCCTTCATGAACCGGCGGGCTCCTCGCGGTGGCACGAGCACGTCAGCGGTGCCTACCAGCAGCAGGATGGGAACGGTGATCTTGGCTGCATCCCGATGCGCCTCAGCCATATGGGTAAACATACTCTTGGCGAGAGCCGTCGATGTCCGATGGTGAACGAGCGGATCCTCCCGGTAGGCTTCCACGGCATCCTCATTCCGGGAGATATCCGCCGGATCTATCCGATTATGCACGGTCAACGACGGGATTATCGAGCCGAGCAATTTGGAGAGCGCCACGGAAAGGCGGCTGACAGCAGAATTTCGAGCTAACATCGGCGCCGAGGCGACCAGCCCCTTTATGCGGTCGGGGTACAGTTCTGCATACCTGATGACGGCGAGGCCACCGAGGCTATGCCCAAAGAGAAATGGTTTTTCACCGATCTCCGCTATAATGTCGTCTATCGTAGTAAAAGCGAACTCTATGGTGGAATGGCCCAGTTTTCCGTCACTGCGGCCGTGACCTGCCCAGTCGAAGGCGTAGACGGAAAAGCCGTGGTCAGCGAGCAGTTGCATAAAGTCGTCATAACGACCACAGTGTTCTCCCAGTCCGTGATTGAGAACCACCCAGCCGTTGTTCGGCTCTCCGACCTGCCGCTTGAATATCATGCCAGCTCACTGGGCAACGCGGGCTGTAGTTTAAAGATTACCCCCCAATCGACACCGTAGTCAATCAGCCTTGAAGCTACGGCAACAGGCGTCGACCTGCTCCATGCAGCAAGAACTACCGAACACAGAGAAAAAATTACTCTATAACTTCGACGTTCACGGCCTTGGGGCCGCGGGGTTCTTCTTTCAACTCAAATGAGACTTTTTGTCCTTCGCTCAACGGCATACGGGATTTGACGTCGGACTCGTGAACGAAGACATCTTCGTCGACCTCGTCCGTGCCGATGAACCCGTATGAGGTGAGCCATCTTTTTACGGTTCCTTCCATAATAGGTTCCTCAGAGTAGATATTAACTTCTCCTATATTTAGTTATTGGTATCCATTAGAGGCAGCCAGCAGACGGCAAAAGATACACCCTATACCCCTAGCTATCCCAACAGATGGCCCCTTCTCACTCCGAGTTCATAACCCTAATGAGCTTCTGCCTATGGCAGACGAGCGGGATTCAGGGGACTGGAAAGAGCAGAGCAAGAAGCCATTCGATGAATCTCTCAATGAATGGCTCACGTCTCAGAGGCATGCTCACCGGCAACGTCGACCACATGCTCTCGGCGCCCCCAGCATCTTTCGCCTGCGCCGTAACCGTATAATCACCTTTACGGGACCAGGAATGCTGCACTTCTATCTGTTCTCCCGAGGCATATGGGCCCAGCCAGCCGGTATTCGAACCGTCATCCCAGTCGACATAGAGATACACATCATCCGCCTGCGGATCATTCGCTGACAGCGTATACGTATACGCCCGCCGGATTCTCCCATCCTGCGGACCAAATATAACAGGAGCTTCCGGAGCCTCAACGTTAGATTCAAAGGTGACATTCAACGTCTGGGTACCGAAGGCATAATACTGGGAATACGTACAACTGTAATTCATGTGCATATCGACACGCAGGAGACCAGCAGGGCGCCCACTGGTAACACCCCAGCTATTAAGCAGAATCCAGTAATCATTGGCATCCGAGCCTTCCTCGTCATGATACCCCACACAGAGAAGCGCATGGCCAGCCGCTTCCTCCGGCACATACGCATTGCCACAGTAATAATCCAGATCATAGACGGACGCCTCATTCTGATTCCGCCAGAATGCATTAAAGTTCCCTAAATCATTCGAATCCGGAAACAGGACCGTGAAATATACGCCTTTATCCTGATGCAGAACATTCTTGATATTGTTAATCGCCTCTTCCTCCGAGACACCACGAATATCGATGGTCTCCGCCCTGATACCCGAGATAGGATAATACGGTGTCTTCGCAATACTGTCACACTCAAGGCGACATTTTATAAGACCGCCGTCCTGCCAATACGCATTCGTATTTGACCACGGTATGGCTTTATCCGTAGCACGGTAAAAGGCAGCAAACATGTTTAAATTGCCACCTTCACAGCATTCAATCTGGGGAAACGTATTATATTCCTCGCCGCAGGTATTGATATACTGGACGGAGAACCGCTCCCGTATCCCCTCCTGCACATTCAGCGCAATGCTCAAGATGGCCGTCGCCGGCCACGCCCAGCAATTAGAGCAGGCTCCCTGATTGTGTTCCTCAGGCACGTATTCCAGCAGCTCGAGTATGCTGTACTCAGATGTTGCCTGGATCTCCGCTGCTAAATCCGGGTCTATGAATACTTTATCTGCGGCATTGTACTGTTGCTCCCACAGCGTCAAAGTATTGGCGTCAACCGGCATGACCGGTAAAGTGATATCATCTTCAGATGCAGAGATAAAGTGTATTGCAT
>JBNGDQ010000099.1:0-5369 GCA_049975285.1 Thermoplasmatota archaeon | reverse complement strand
ATGTACACCTTCTGCCGCTGGCCGCCGCTGAGCTCGGTGACCTCCCGCAGCGACAGGTCGTCGAGGTCGAGTAGAGAGAGCACGTCGGCGGTCACCTGCAGGTCGCCACGACCGGGTGCCCATGCTGCATACGGCCGGCGTCCGGTGAGCACCGTGTCGAACACCGTGGCGGGAACGAGCCGCTCCGCCTGCTGGGGAACGTAGCCGATGCAGCGGGCCCGCCGCCGGGGGGGCATCTCCGCAAGGCTGCCGCCGTCGAGGCTGATGAAACCCTGCTTTGGCTTGAGAATGCCGGCCAGACATTTCAGCAGCGTGCTCTTCCCGGAGCCGTTGGGACCGAGCAGCGCCAGCAACTCTCCATCTGCAAGCTCAAATGAGACGTCTCGAAGCACGGGCTGCCCCGATGTGTAGTGAAAGCAAAGCGATTCAACCTGCAGGGTCACCAGTACCGCCTCCCCTTGACCAGCAGGTAGATGAAAAGCGGAGCACCGAGAAACGAGGTCAGGATGCCCACGGGAAGCACCAGCGGAGATATGACGGTGCGGGCGACAGTGTCCGCCATGAGCAGGAATGCGCCGCCGAATACGGCCGAGCCGGCGATGAGATAGCGCTCGTCCCCGCCGATGGAGCGCCGGACGATGTGCGGGACGACAAGCCCGACGAAGCCGATGATACCGAAAAAGGAGACCACGAGCGCGGTGACAAGCGATGCAAGCACCATGCCGGTGGTGCGGATGCGGTCGACCGGGATGCCCATGCTCCGGGCGAGCTCGTCGCCGCCGTCCAGGGCGTTGTACGTCCAGCCGTGCCAGATAAAATAGGATGTAACGGGTAGTACGGCCGCGGCAAGGATACCGAAGTCACGCCAGGTCGCCTTGCCCAGGTCGCCGAAGGTCCAGAAGATGACGGAGGCAAGCTGCACCTCGTCGGCCATGTATTCCAGGGCGGTAAACCCGGCACTGAACAGAGAGCCGAGGGCGATGCCGGCGAGGACGAGGGTTTCCGGCGTGGGACGGCCCAGCCGTGCCAGCATGAGAATGACGACGGTAGCTATCAGACACCAGAGAAATGCGGATATGGTCACCAGGTAGGGATTGTTCAGGATGACCGCGTCGCGGGCGCTGCTGTGTACAGACCCGGCGCCGAGCACGATGACGGCGAAGGCTGCCCCGAAGGCTGCGGCGCTTGCTATGCCCAGCGTGAACGGCGATCCCAGGGGGTTGCGGAGGATGCTCTGCATGGAGCTCCCCGCTGATGCTAATGCCACGCCGGCGAGCACCGCGGCGAGAACGCGGGGCAGCCGTATCTGCCAGATGATCTGCCGCTGCCAGTGCTCACCCCGGCCGAGCAGTGCTGTGAACGCTTCTGATATGCTGATGTCGGCTGTGCCGAGGGTGATGCCAACGGCGATGAAAACAAAGAGGACAACTGCTGTTCCGGCGATGAACAGCCATTTCCTCCGGGTGTATCCATGGTAGCCTGCAAGCAGATGGTGGTCGGTCATGGGGTTATCCATTTATATGCATCTGGGTGAACCCGCCGTATGCTGTCTGCATGTCCTCGTAGACCGGGATCCCCAGGAGCATCCGATATATCTCGTTTGCCTTGGAAACCGGCTCTATGTCACTGAACGCAGCGGGGTAGAGCACGGAGCCGATGTAGTAGGCGTCGGCAAGCACAGTACCGTAGTTTGTGGTGTACCAGTTGTAGGGGAGGACGCCGTAAACCCGGCCCTGCCGGATGGCCTCAACGCTGGCGAGCACGGAACGATTGGTGATGTCCTGCACGACGAACTGGCTGCCCCCTTCGTCGATGAACAGGACGTGGGGGTCCCATTCGATGATGGCTTCGATGTCGACGAAGGCGTGTTCTGCCGCGAGGCCGGAGGCCACATTGCGTGCGTTGACGAAGGCAAATGGTGCGTAGTCGGGCTCTGTGGAGACGATACCGTGGGCACCGCGGTAGGCGATGCCGCCGATGTAGCATGAGGGCCTATCGTGGTCTGAGATGTTCCGTGTCCGGGTGTCGAGGTCCTCGATGGTGGCATTGATGTAGGAGACGACGGCTTCGGCTCGCTGCTGTTTGCCGAGGATGCTGCCCGTGAGGCGGAGTGCCTGATAGAACGTTGCACGGTTGTCGTCGAGGTCGCCGTAACTGAGAGCCACGACAGGGATACCGGTCTGTGCCTGTAGGTCGTCTGCTTCGCCTGCCTCGGTGTATGTCCAGAAGATGACGTCCGGTCGGACGGCGGTAATGAGCTCGGGGTCGCCGCCATGAATAGGTCCGATAACGGGCCGGTCGGCCAAGTCGGGATATGCATAGTTGTACGGTTTGCCGCCCTGTTGCTCGATATCCTCGACGCCGACGACGCGGTCGGTCGCATTGAGGTAGACGAGAAAGCGGAGGGCTCCCGCCTCGATGCCGACGACGCGCTGCACGTCTGTGGGAACCTGGACGTTACGGCCGGCCATGTCGGTGACGGTGACGGTGTTTTGTGTGCCGGACGGTGCGGTGCTTGAACCGAGGATATATCCACTGCCGAAGGCTACGCCGACCATGGCTATGACGGTGATGCTGAGCATGATATTTTTGTGGGGGCTCTGCATGGTATCTCTCGTAGCAATATTTTCGTTTTCGTAACACCGCCCTGCATATTAACCTTGTGGTAGCAACAGATAAATAACGGTAGCACGTTTGTGGGTATATGGTGCTACCATGACGGTTCAGCGGGTCGGCGTCTCATTCGAGCCGGAGCTGCTCGAGCAGTTCGACAGGGTTATCGCAAAAAAGGGATACATGAATCGAAGCGAGGCTATCCGTGACCTCGTCCGGGGGTGCATCGCCGATGCGGCGCTGCAGCATGAAAACGGCCAGGTCATGGGAACACTGACCATCATCTACGACCACGACGAAGGCGATGTGACAAACAAGCTGCTGCACCTGGAGCACGGCCACCTTGCCGAGATTCTGTCGACGACGCATATCCACGTGACGAGGCATCTCTGCCTGGAGGTGCTCGTCATCCGGGGCGAGGCATCGAAGGCGCGGATGCTGGCCGACCATATCACGGCGCTGAAGGGTGTAAAGCAGGGCGAACTGGTGCTGACGCCGCTGTCCGGTGAGCCACATGAATGAGGAAAGAGAGGCAGTCATCGAGATAGACAATCTGACGAAGCATTACGGCGACGTAGTGGGCGTCCAGAACCTCAGTCTCAAGGTTCACCGGGGCGAAATCATGGGGTTCCTTGGCCCTAACGGTGCCGGGAAGACGACCACGCTCAGAAGCTGCCTAGACCTGCTGTCCATAACCGCCGGCGAGGTGCGCATCTTTGGCATGGACTCACACCAGCAGGCGGTGGCCATCCGCCAGCGCACCGGCTACCTGCCGGGGGACTTCGGCCTCCTCCCCGGGATCACCACCGAGTCTTATCTGAGACACCTGCTGGCTCTCAGCAACTGCCGCCACGCGAACAAAATGCATTCCCTGGCGGAGCGGCTGGACCTGGACCTGAGCCGGAAGACCAACGAGTTGTCCAAGGGCAACCGGCAAAAAGTGGGCATCATCCAGGCCCTGATGGCCGACCAGGAGCTGGTGATTCTGGACGAGCCCACCGCCGGCCTGGATCCCCTCATGCAGCAGGAGGTCTACCGCATTCTCCGGGAGGAAAACCAGCGGGGGTCCACTATTTTCATGTCCTCCCACATCCTGGCCGAGGTGGAGGAGGTCTGCCACCGGGTGGCCATCATCCGCAAGGGGCATCTGGAGGTAGTGGAGGACATCGCCGCCCTGCAGGAAAAGACGGGCAAGGTGCTGGAGGTGGAGTTCCGGGAGGAGGTGGACCTGGAGGAACTCGACCTGCCGGGGGTCAGCGACCTGCGCCGGGAGGACGGCAAAATCATGCTCACCGTCCACGAAAACCTGGATCGGGTAATCAAGGCCGTGTCCAGCCACAAGGTGCTGAACATGCAGCTCTCCACCTACAGTCTGGAGCAACTGTTCCTCAAATACTACGGCAACCAGCGAGAGAAGAACGCCGCAGAAACCCCGGAGAGTGAGCAGCCGTGAGAGGCACCATAGCCGGCATGGAGCTGCGCTCCGGCTGGAAGGGCCTGGCCATATTCGGCGTGCTGGTGCTGGTGGTATCGGCAGGTATACCCCAGATATTGCCCGCCTACCGGGAATCATTCACCGAGGACCTGGAGGGAGCCAGCCGCGTCCACATCCAGGTGCCGGAGCAGCAGGGAGCCCTGGTCAACCTCTCCTGGGAGCCTGAGGAGAATGCCTCCCTCTACCTGGTCCTGGAGGACAACTCCTCGACCTTTCTCACCTCCCGGGTCAAGTACCTGGGCAACCAGACGGCCCTCTCCTTTCCCCGGGACTTTGAGGACAAGCGGTACTACGCCGTGCTGGCCTTGTTCACCAACGTGAGCAATGCCTCCCTCGCCGACCTGTTCACCGCCCAGCGGAGGCTGATCGGCATCACCGCCACCGGAGACCCCAGCAATCCCTTTCAGGAACTCCTGGACAACCCCGCCTACCAGGGATTCTCCCGGGGCCGGGACATCAATCCGTTGCAGGTCGACGGCTTCATCATCCTGGAGTTTTTCAGCTGGTGGTGGATGCTGGCCGGGCTGTTTGTGGCCTACCTGTCGGTGTCCGTGGTCGCCGGAGACTTCGAAAACCGGCGCATGGACATCTACCTCTCCACCCCCATCTCCCGCCGCCGCTATCTGCTGGAAAAATTTTTGTCTCTCTCCGTCATCTCCCTGTACGTCATCCTGGTGGCCACCGGGGGGCTGGTGGCGGGGATAACCGGCATCGGGGCTCTGGAGGAAGTGCCAGCCCGGGCCGTGTTTCTGTCCCTCTTCGGCTGCCTTCCTTTCCTGCTGAGCGTCGCCGCCCTGGGCATGCTGGCCGCCGTCCTGTTCCAGAAGGTCAAGGTAGGCATGGGAGTGACCTTTGCCGGCGTTTTCGCCCAGTTTTTCCTGTACACCTTCGGCAACTACACCTCCTCACTGGCCTGGATGAAAACCATCAGCATCTTCCACTACTGGGACTATGCGTCCCCTATCCTGGACGGCGTTTTCAAATGGGGGGACTTCGTAGTGCTCGGCGCGGTGGCCGCGGTGCTCCTGGCAACGGCGCTGCGGGTCTTCAACATCAGGGACGTCCCGGCCTAGGTTTCTCCGTGCAGCACATGCGGCAGCCATCCAGCTCTCCGCAACCCTCCGTCCGACCCGGTGGCATACACCGGGGTCCGCCGCTCATTCCACCCGCATCAGCTTGCTTTCCCCATGGCCGGTGAGCACCCTCACAAAGCCCCGCAGTTGTGCGTCCAGGTTCTCGTCCCCGGTGTCCACCTTCAGGG
>JBNGDQ010000098.1:0-5443 GCA_049975285.1 Thermoplasmatota archaeon | reverse complement strand
TGCCCCTCAAGTGAGTTGACATTTACCGCATAGCTATTATTGACAAAATGATTAATAATCTCTGCTTCTATCTCCGGGGAAACATACTGGAAAACAAAGTAGCATCTGAAAATAGTATAGCCAAGCTTATACGTGTCAATATACGTAAAATAGTTATCGATGACACCTGCTTCTTCAAGCCTATTTACCCGTGCTATAACGGTATCCTTCGACAGCCCGACCTTCCGCCCAATCGACCTGAACGACTGCCGCGAGTCAAGATCAAGCTGATACAATATTTTCCGGTCTTTGATGTCGAGGTCAGCCATGCCCAATCTCCAAACATATAACATTTTCTGCTATTTATTTGTTTTTGTCGTGTTTTTTGATAAGCCATTTTATATTACCCCCTGCCGTTGGCCATAGTGGAGGTTGAAGATGAGGCAAAAAAACCTTAAAACCATGGCGGCGGCACTGCTGGTAGCGGTCATTTTCTTAGCACCGCTCTCCGCAGTACACAATGAAACAACCAATACGGGAACACCGAGCGATATCATGGCAGCAGCCAATACTGGACAACCAGCTATTGAATGGGAAAAAACGTTCGGGGGCGACGAGTACGACTATTTCCGAGACATCCAGCAGACCAGTGACGGCGGCTACCTCGCCCTCGGCGAGACGGAGCAAGACGATATGAACTATGCCTGGCTGCTCAAACTTGATGCCGACGGCACCGAAGAATGGAGCACTGTCAACCAGGACGTTAACGGCAGTACCTATAATAGTGAAGATTTGGCGAACATGGTCATTGAAACATCCGATGGGAGCTTCGTAGCCTGTGGATTCAGCAGTGTATATTACAGCGATTACAGTCTATGGTCAGGTGCGGGATACCTCTGGAAGGTAGATGCATCAGGGCAAACCGACTGGCTGAAACGATACCAAGGTATATCCGAGCCTGAGGGAATACTATCGATTTTTCCCTTTAACATCATCGAGGCTGACGACGGCTACGTCATGGGCGGCCTATCAGTGGTCATAACAGATCCAGACACGGGTGCCTACATCCTCGATGGCGCCCTGATGAAAACCGATGAAAACGGCGACCTTGAATGGTATCAAACCTATGATGGCGGTAACGACTACGAAGCACTTACCTCGCTCTGCGCAACAGATGACGGCGGCTATTTCCTTTCGGGCATGAGCACAACACTTACCTTTTCAGCAGGAGCAGTCTGGGCGCTGAAGACCGACAGTGAAGGCAACAAACAATGGGAGCAAAAGTTCGATGGACCAGCCCTTGATTTTAGTCAGGCCAGAGGATGCGGCCAGTGTGAGGATGGCGGCTACATCATAGGTGGCACCACTGGTTCATACGGTGCTGGAAGATTGGATGTCTGGGTTATCAAGACTGATGCCTCAGGGAACATGGAGTGGGATAAAACTTTCGGTGGCACTGAAAATGATCAATGCTGGGGTATGCAGATACTGCCAGATGGCGGCTACGTCTTCGGCGCCGTGTACAACCTAGGGGGCTTTGGTGGCACACAGGATGATACATGGATCATCAAGACTGATGCCGATGGGAATGCTGAATGGAAGTACCAGATAGAAGAGTCAGGACCGCAGATCCCTGCTATTATCACGCAGACAGCTGACGATGGATATATTGCTGCGGGCCGAACCGGGAATTCGGACACGAAAAGTACTGATGCCTTCATCGTGAAAGTCGGATCATTCGACAATGATCGGCCTGATAAGCCTGCGACGCCATCCGGCCCCGCCAGTGGTACCACCGGGGAAGAACATACTTATAGCAGCAGCGTCACCGATCCCGATGGAGACCAGGTCTACTTCCAGTGGGATTGGGGTGACGGCAACTATAGCGAATGGCTTGGCCCCTATAATTCCGGTGAGACCTGCGAAGCAACGCATACCTGGACGGTTGATGGCACCTACAGCATCACGGTGGTCACCAAGGATGAACACGACGGCGACAGCGATACATCAGACCCGTTGCCGGTCAGCATGCCCAAGGACTATCAACCCCGCTGGATAACACTGCTCGAATATTTCTGGACACTGCTGACACAGTTCCTCACCGTTGCGTAAAACGGAGAAACATCGCGGAAACAGATGACCCAAAAAATGGGGGAGAAGAGGACGCGTGGCCTCCAGTGCTTTTCTTGCCTCCTCCTTCCCCTCTCTTTTCCCATATGGTAAGTTGGGGTCATCATGGCAGCTGAAAACAAAGGTAGGGATGCATATGACTTGGTTGACATCATAGCAGACGCCATCGTGGTATACAAAGACGGAAAAAAAGAACTCTTCGATGCCATCTATGTCACCGATACCCGGGTGAGCACCGGCCACATCGTCACCACCGGAGATCATGCAGAATTCATTGAGGGCGGCGGCATCCCCAGGGGCAACATCCTCCGCATCGACGGTGGAAAAATCAGGCATATGCATAAAAAAAGCGAGGGAGGACGCATCCATGATTGACATCGAGGAAAAAGGGTATGTGAAATATGTGTTATTTAGCAGCCTTTATTTTGCGGAGGGTATCGAGATCATTGTTGCTATGGCGATTGTGCCCGTGTATTTAGTTGACCAGGGGGTTTCTACTGCGGTTGCTACCCTGGTTGCGGGGATAGCGATGCTGCCATGGGCTTTAAAATTTATCTGGGGTGGCATGGCTGATTATTTTATAAAATATGGACGGAAACGATTCATTGTGCTTGGTGGTCTCATTGCCGCTGGTAGTTTTTTTATGCTTGCTGTTATTGATCCAGGTGTTGCTTTGTTGCCGTTTGCTGTTTTTTTGTTTATTGGTCATTGTGGTACTGGTTTTCTTGATGTATCGGCTGATGCCTGGGCTATTCAGACTACCCAGGAGCATGAACGCGGTAAGATTAATGGGGTCATGTTCGCGGGGCTGTTTATCGGTCAGGCTGTTGGCTCTTCGTTGTTCGCGTCTATAGCGGGGAGTGCGGGATATGGTGTGGCGTTTATGACGATTGGAGGTATGATCTTCCTATTAGTTCTGTTTCCTTTATTTGTGCATGAGAACATATTGGTAAAGATTCGCCAGAAAGTGGCTGCTCTGCTCGTAGGGGAGTTCAAGAAAAAGACCACACAAATTGTTAGTGTTTTTTTACCTGCGTTGGCTATCAGTAGTGGACTGGTTGCTGTTGTAGTGCCGTTATTCTTGAAGGAGATTCTCGAATTAGATGTATCCCAGATTGGAATTATTGTTGCCATGTTTCCCCTGGGGACAATGGTAGGTGCAGTGCTGGGGGGTGTAACCACTGATCGATGGGGCCGGAAAATCAACCTGTATTTTTTTGTAGGGCTGAGTATTATTTTTTCTGCGTCGCTTGCCGTGGCAAACACCTGGCAAAGCGTGGCTATCATGTTTGGTATTGTTGGGTTTCTGCGGGGGGGATGGTATGCTGCGATGGGGGCATTATTGATGGATATCACGAATCCGAAGATTGGGGCGACCCAGTATTCACTCTTGACTAGTTTTGCTAATGCTGGCGAGATTGTTGGTGGTGCCGTCGCAGGGTCTCTGATTGTTCTGTTGGGGTATACCAGTGTGTTTCTCTTTTGCGGTTGGCTGTTTGGTCCAGCTCTCCTCATCTTGTACTTTATCAGGCCGAAAGCGACGTTTGCCATAACATCGGAAGGGGTGATTGAAGATGCAATGTGAAGAAAGAAAGCAGTTGCTGCGGGACGTGTTTGCTCCACAGCCACATGAAACTGTATTGATCATGATTGATAGACCGCATGAGGATATCAAAGACTCCGCCATCTGGCGGGAACGCCGAACTATGGCCCAGGAATGGTACCAGACCTTCAAAGATATGGATATCGCTGTCGATATACAGGAATATGATGCTACGGGGATGCATAATGGCATGATTCCACCGGATATCCTTGATATGGCGATGACATATGATATTGTCATCGCGATGACTGAGTACTCAGCATCTGCTCCATTAAAAAAAATGCAGGAGAGCCTGGGAGCACCTACGCGCATTGCGAGTATGCCCGGCTTCGAGCGTCGCATGGAGGATGGCGTATGCAGAGCGGATTATACACAGGTCCGGCGATATGCGGCTGCGCTTAAAGACATGCTGGATGATGCTATTGGAGCAAAAGTAGTGTTTTCTACGGGTGATAGTCTCTATCTTGATCTGCGGAATCGGGTGGCTGAGGCCGAGGCAGGTGATTGTATCCATCCTGGTATGTTCATCAATTTTCCGAGCGGCGAAGCATACAAGGCACCCTATGAGGCTATGCCTGATGAGTTGGACGAGTTTGGGCCCAGCAAGACGGAGGGGGTTATGCCAGTGAGCTATGCGGGGGAACTTGTCACATTTCTCATTCAGCATAATCGAATCATGGAAGTCCACGGTGAAGGGAAAAAAGCTGAGGAAATGCAGGCGTTTTTTGCAGCGAATGAAACACGGAGGAATATCGCCGAGCTGGGTATTGGCTGCAACCCAGAGGCTGAGGTAACCGGTAACCCACTCGAGGATGAAAAAGTGAGCGGGCTGCACATCGCCTATGGTACGAGTACGCAACTGGGCGGCAAGGTAGACAGCGATCTGCACATCGACATCATATATGCAAAGGACTGCCCAGTTGCCGCCACCAGGCTCACCCTCATCAACCAGGATGGGACCCAGACACACATCATTAAGGATACGGGGTTCCGCTATGAGCTATTGGAGGTGGCATAGTGAACAAGCGCGACCGAATGGTCGTGGCCATGGGGGTATCTCTCTTATTGATTACGGGCATGGGTATCTTCTTCTTTCCAAATGATACAGCCGTAGATACGCCAGAGGAGACCCAGGAGACCATCTATACGGTTGTGTGGATCCCAGCCAGCGATACCGTCACAGACAGCGACTATATCGGTAGAGATGGCTGGCGGAAGGAATACACGCTCCAGATGGGTGATGGCGCAGTGATAGACAGCGTAACGGTTTCCCTGGATTGGTATGAAGCGTTCAATCCACATGGCTTGTTCCTCTCGTGGAACTGGAGTGATAAAATCGAGGCCTCTATAACAGTAGATGAACTCCAGTGTTCCCAAACCATCTCGGGGTACGAGAAGATACAAATGACAGCGACCAACACCGTGCCACAGAAAGCGACACTTGAAACAGCAAACAAAGCAGAAATTGACCGCTGGATACACAATCAAACAACGGACACACTATCATGCATCATCGATATGTCGATAACTCCGAAACCATGGCCGTTCGACCGAGGGAACGATTTCACGCTGCGTATCACCTACCACTACTTGACCCCCTCCATTACAACCACCTAGCATTTAACGTTCAAGCAGTAAAGTAAACCGTGGATTTCTTTATATAGAAGATTTTATCGGCCAAAAGATAGACGAGAGTTTCCATGTGCAGTGATGGTTTTCTTTACACCATAT
>JBNGDQ010000097.1:2896-5487 GCA_049975285.1 Thermoplasmatota archaeon | reverse complement strand
TCAGAGAGAATCCCGGTACCGCTCCCATTCACTAAAAATACAGCCACAGTACTTCTGCCGGTAGAGACCATACTGCACGGCAATAGCCTTCCCCTGATCCCAGCCCACACGGAAATCCTCATAATGAAACGGGATGCCATAACGCTCCCCCAGCCCCACCCCGATGTCCCTGATGGCATCATGCTGCTGATGATGCGACACCAGCAACGTCGACGTGAACGCATCGAAGTCATTATCAGATGCATGGCGGGCTGTCTCCTCCAGCCGGTAGCGATAACAGCGCTGGCAGCGCTCCCGCCGGCCACCCGCCTGCATGGCCGCCACGCTTTCCTCGAGATACGACAGGAGGTCATAGTCGCCATGGTGGACCTCGACGTCCTCAAGCGAGGCATATTTTTTGACAGCATCCTCCCGGGCGCGGTACTCCATGTAGGGATGCACGTTGGGGTTGTACCAGAAGCCGACGACGTTGTAGCCGTCCTCCTGGAGCTTCTTATGCGGATATGCGAAGCAGGGAGCACAGCAGATATGCACCAGCATGGCCATGGCCAGTCAAGGCAGCGCCGGTTAAAAAATCTTTCCGCCTACTTGAAACGCGACAGCAAACGACGCATGGCACCCCGATCATCATCGTCGCTGACCACCGTAGTCGCTCTGCCACCGTGGCTGGACTTCCGCACTCGGATCTCGACGAACAATGGCGCGTTGATAGGCAAACCAGAGATGATGGCCATGCCGATGGGGAGACGCTGTATCTCGTCGGCGGCGCCGCTCGTGAGTCCCTCCACGGAGGCGACGATGGCCTTCAGGTCGTTGGGGTTCGTGGTCTTCAGCACCACCTGGGTGTTACACTGCGACACCACGTTTTTCTCCACGCGGGCCGGGCGCTGGCTGACGATGGTGAGCCCCATGCCGAACTTGCGTCCCTCGGAGGCGATAGTCCGGATGATGTTCGAGGAGACAGCATTTCCCATACCGCGCTCCGGACAATAGCGATGTGACTCCTCGATGACCACCATGAAGGGAGGGATATCGCTCCGCTTACGCCGCTCGAAAAGCTGGGTGAGAATATGTGACACCACGGCATCCTGGATGTGCGGAGGGACGCCCCGCAGGTTGAGAATAGAGCATTTCCCCTGCTGTACGAGTGACTCCATGGGCGTGGCATCCGCCGAGAAGAGATGCATCTTGTCCAGCTCCTCCAGCTGGGGGATGACATTCCACTTGGCGCTGCTCTTGACCTCCTTCAACGTCTCGATGATATCCGGGAGCAGGTACACGCGCTTGGTCTCCTGGACCTCCTTGATGGCCTTATACAGGATGCCCTTCTGGACACCCGTAAGCTTCGACGGCAGCACGTCCAGCAGGTCGTTCATGTCGAGATTGATCTCGTCGAGATGCAGCGGGATGGCCTCGCTCTCCGGGTCGCCGCCCGGCGCATACTGCTCGACCTGTTCCCCGTAGCCCTTCGGCTTGACGTCGAAGCGCTTCATCAACTGGAGCTCCTCTTCGTCCAGGTTGGGCCGGATCAGCGACGCGTACTCGCCATGCGGGTCGATGATGACCACGGGCACGTCGTGCTCCATGAGCTCCTCCGCGATGACGCCGACGGTGTAGCTCTTGCCGCTCCCGCTCTTCGCCAGCACCGCGATGTGCTTCTGCAGGAGCGCGTTGATGTCCAGGTAGACCGGGATGTCCATGTCCTTGAGGCGGCCGACGTAGGCACCCTGCGTCGGGAGCCCGAGCACCTCCCGCACGACGGCTTCATTCGCGGCGTAGACCGGGCTGCCCTGCCGGAGCGGCGAACGCGGCACGCTGAGCCCCCGGGCACCCCGGTATCCGATGACGTCTGCCGTGGCGGATATCTTTTGTTCCTCCTGCTGCGCATCACCGGAGAACACCCGCTCGAAGGACACGTCGGATATCCGCTTGACCTTGCTTATCTGGGCCAGGATCCGCTGTCCCTCGTGCTCCACGTAGACGTAGTCAAGCCGCTTGACCTGCTGACCTGACGCGAAGGTAAACGATGTCGAGGTGGTGTCGCCGTAGATGGTCCCAATCCGCTCCTGCATCATCGGTTAAATGCGGAGCCTGCTGTTATAGTTTGCGATGACGCCCGGGCGCTGTCACTGATAATAGATGGGTATGGCGTCCGGCTCAGCCATTATATGGGTTCCCTTGGATGCCATGAGGGAGAGATAACGCTTCTCCTGTAACGGCCAGGTAGGCGTGGGGAAGGGAATAATACAAAGCACTGCCCTGCCGTCGGCGTCTGTAGTGCCCTCGGTGGCGGTCCAGGCATCATAGATGGTGACGCTTGCTCCCGTAACCGGCCGCCAGTCATTCCATGTGACCTCCACCATAATTGCCAAGGGGGAGGGATGATTCATGCTGTACTGGTAAAAACTATCCGTGCTGATGTTGTTTATCCGGACAACGCGGGCGGTCAGCTCTCCCGGAAGGGCTGGCCTGAAGGTGACCGACGGAGCGATAGAGGCGATAACGGTCACGATGAAGACCACAGCGATGATAATGCCGAGCCACCGTTTCCACCTCATCGATATAATAGCGAGTCGATAGTTATAAAGCTA
>JBNGDQ010000097.1:0-2796 GCA_049975285.1 Thermoplasmatota archaeon | reverse complement strand
ATAGCTCGACGGGCATGCGCGATGCCGTCCCGCCGGAGCATGTAGCGCCCTACAGGGATGCCGTCGCCATCCATTCGGGCGAAGGGCACCATCACGCCCGTGGCAACGTCGAGGGCATCCATGCCAGCCTTATCTCCCTGACGGAAGACCGGCAGCGTGATGACGCCGCCACATGCTACATCAAGCGATGCTGAGAGCTCATACAGAAACGTGCTCTTCCCGCTGTCTCGCTTCCCCGTATAGAGGATGTTCATAACAGCAGGATGCCGATCCAGCAGAGCACCGAGATGAGCGAGGCAGCCGGATAGTAGACTTCTTTCCTCACTGAAGCGATGCGCTCGGAGAGGTCGGCGGGCACCGCCAGCAACGCCGGCAGCGTCGCTCCGGCCAGCAGACCGGCCAGTGTAGCATGTGACAATGTACGGGGCATCAATGCTGCCAGGTCAGCCACGATGAGAGGACCACCCGAGACAATGGGAGTCAGCATCTGCGTGGCGATGTAGCCCACGCCGTACATTGCATATCCAGAGATGACGCCCATGCTGACGCGCATCGATGTAGTATCCAGGCGGTCCAGACGGAGCTGCGGACTCCGCCAGATGAGTTCGAAGACGACGCCTTCAACGGCGATGGCGATGGCGGAGCAGAGCATGCACCCGCCGACGGGATGCATGTATTTGAGGGCGCCGGCCAGTGCTCCCATGCCGAGCTGCATGCCTGGCTGTCGGTACATGATGCGGGTTGCGGCCATCAGGCCGAAGCCGACGAGCCCGGTCATGATTGCGCCTCCGGGCAGTACCGTGCTGTGCAGTGCGTCACCGAGTGCGCATTCGAGGAGGCCCCAGATGGATCCGAACAGGATTATGCCTGCTACCAGTCGTAGATTTTGTTTCATGGTTCTATCACCTTTATCTCTATGAGGTCGGCCACCCAGAATTGCCTGGGTAGCTCTGTGAATATGACGCGTTTGTTGTCCTGGTTGGAGAGAATGCTGTCCTGGACGTGTTTCCATTCTACTTGTTTGGAGTAGCCGTCTGCGCCGATAAACTCGTATGAATGTGCGGCTGGCTCCGTAATGCCAGTGTATGCCAGCACGTCGGGCATGGCGATGCCGGTGTAGCGTTCATCGTCGTATCCAGTGATGGTGGTCTCCTGGGAGGCATCGGCCAGTTCATCGTATGTGACATCCCCGCCGTTAATGGTTATGCTCTCGGTTGACTCCTGCTGCTGGAAGGACTGGACGTAGATCGTGGCGGCGGTACCGAGGAGCAGCAGGCCGGCTGCGATGAGGGGGACGACTCGCCGCATCGCGGCCTGTTTCATCTGGTGTCCTCCGTGTCGGGCATGGTCGCGACGAGCCAGCCGGCAACGCCGAGGCAGACCAGCACGATGGTCACGGAGTAGATGCCGATGTCCGCCCAGGCACCGTAGGTGATGTTCCAGGCCAGGTAGAATATGATGCCGGCGATGACGGTCAGGAGGGATACGATTGCCTTGGGGTTGCGAATGGTTTCCTGTATCATGTTTTCTCTCATGTTATCTCTCCGATGAGGATGAGGGGGATGGGAGCACTGGGATTTGAACCCAGATCGGCGGGTCTCTTCTATGGGTCATCGCTCCAGTTAGTCGTCACGGATCAGATGACCCTCTTGTATTCATTCCCATAACTGGAGCCCGCAATGATCCCTGGTTACACCATGCTCCCGAGAGGGCAATAGTGTATTACCTCCTCTTATTTAAAGTTTAAATGAGCCGCTGTGCACGCGTTCCTCCAAAATACGTGGCTGGATGGTTGAACCGTACCATAACTGTACCACAACCTTTTTATAGAACCGCAGTCATAGTAATCCGAAATGTTGGGAGAAACTGACACACCCAAAAAAATAGACGAAATAACCGAATGCCCTGAATGCGAATCGAAACGCATCGTACAGGATTACCACCGGGGAGAACTCGTCTGCCAGAACTGCGGCCTCGTCGTCGATGACTCATTCATAGACCAGGGACCAGAATGGCGGGCGTTCGATGCAGAGGAGCGAGCGTCTAAAGCCCGCACCGGCCCGCCAACTGACTACCGAAACGGACGAGACGGCCTCAGTACCACGATCCAGGGAAACCGGGACAGCTTCGGCCGGTCCATTCCCGCCAAAAACAGGTCCCAGTTGTACCGCCTCAAAAAATGGCACCGCCGCATCAGCTCAAAGAGCACCGTCCAGAGCAAGCTCGCCACCGCCCTGAAACAGATGGACCGCCTGTCCTCCAGCCTGAGCCTCCCGAGAAACGCCCGGGAGACCGCCGCACTCATATACAAAAAAGCCATCGAAGAAGACTTCATCAAGGGACGAAAAATCGATGCCGTCGCCGCAGCAGCCGTCTACGCCGCCTGCCGGCAATCCGGTATACCACGAACGCTGGACGACGTCGTGGAAGCATCACCGGTCGACCGCAAGGAAGTCGGCCGGACGTATCGACTGCTGGCCCGGGAGCTCTCACTGAACCTCATGCCCGCTTCACCGCAAGACTACGTGGACTACTTCGGCAGCCAGCTCGACCTCAGCCAGACCACCAAGACCAAGGCCCTGGATATCCTCCAGCAGGCCGAAGAAAAAGGACTGACCTCCGGGCGCGGACCCACCGGCGTGGCAGCCGCAGCCATATACATCGCCTCTCTCCTGTGCGGCGAACACCGGACGCAGCAGGAAGTCGCAGAGGTCGCCGGCGTCACCGAGGTCACCATCCGCAACCGCTACAAAGAGCTGCCGGAGACCCCAGACGACCTCAAAGCCCTGCTCCAGT
>JBNGDQ010000096.1:0-5553 GCA_049975285.1 Thermoplasmatota archaeon | reverse complement strand
ATGAAGATACTGTAAAGGCCACCCAAACCCCCTTTTTCCCCTTTTTTCATTTTTATTTTTGTATCTCCATATTGTATGGAAATCCACATCCGTATCTTTGTACGAAATCTTACCTTACTCCTTCAATCGATACACTTAAAAAGATGTGTGATATAATGATTAATAGGTGCGTAAGCATGCAAACACGCAAGAAAAGAATTTTTCTCGCAACTGTACTTGCCGTTGGATTAGTCTTAACATTTTTTATTTCCCCAGTCAGTGCAGATAATCAGCCACCTCAGGCGGACTTTGACTGGTCTCCAAAAACCAACCTTCAAACAAATCAGCAGATAGCATTCGAAGATGAAAGCACAGATCCGGACGGCTTCATCCAGGTACGAGAATGGAATTTCGGTGACGGAAGCCAAAAGGTCACCGGTACCAATCCCGTCCACACATACACCGATGACGGCACCTATGACGTTACCTTGACGGTATACGATAACAATGGATCCACCGACTCGGTCACCAAGCAAATAACCATCAACAACCGCCCCCCGGTCGCCGATGCAGGGCCCAATCAGCTTGTAAACCATCTCTGGGCGCTCGTGGACGGAACGGGCTCCAGCGACCCCGACGGAAGCATATCCACCTATACCTGGGATTTCGATGACGGCGACACCGCAGGCGGCGCAACCGTCAACCATACCTACGACGAGGACGGCTCCTACACGGTGACGCTCAACGTCACCGACGACGACGGGGCAAGCGACCAGGACAGCACCCAGATAACAGTTGATACGACCCCGCCGAGAACCAATGTAACGCTCAACGGAACCGAGGGCGAACACGGCTGGTACACCGACAACGTCACCGTCACCCTCGACGCCGAGGACAACACGTCCGGCGTGGACACCACGTACTACAAAATCAACGACGGCAACTGGACTGAATACCAGACAAAGTTCAAGGTACGAACGGAAGGAAACAATACCATCCGGTATTACTCAACGGATGACGCAGGCAATACGGAACCAACGAAAAACGTCAGCTTCGGCATAGACAAAACAGAACCGACCGTCACAATCGATTCGCCGGAGGAAGGATACATCTACCTCTTCGGACGGCAACTTCTACCGACCATACGGGGAAGAACGTATTCATTCGGCCGCATCACGATAGAGGTGACCGTTAATGCAGCACCATCGGGCGTAGACAAGGTACGATTCCTCGTGGATGGGGAAGTAGAATACACAGACTTCGAGGCACCCTACTCGTGGCAGTGGGGAAGAGCACTCGGCGGTCACAATCTGGGAGTCAAGGCCATCGACATGGCGGGACAGGAGGCAACTGCTGAACAGTACATCACGATATTCAGTCTGCTTGCTGGCGACGGGTCTGTTTCAACCAACGACACTGACGACGCAACAGCAAACTATTGTGGGCCAGATTCGTAGCTTTTCCATCACCAGCAGTGGGCCCGTGGGGTAGTTTGGAATCCTTGTGGCTTCGGGTAACCCCCAGCAGGTTAGAAAATGCCATTGACCCGAGTTCAAATCTCGGCGGGCCCATCCTCTACTATACAAGTTAAAACATCCGTCCATCCAATAGTTTACAATCGAATTCAAACTCAATTATCTCATGCCCATGGCTAGCTATTAAGAGGCCTTTCTTTGATACATCTGGTTGTGTTAGAAACTTTTTATGAAAATATATATAAAAGATTATTCCATGGTTTTGTATGCGCCGCATCATCGTCATATGCACCATACTTTTATTTGTGATTGCTACTGTTGGATGTCTAGATGATGGTCAATCCGAAAATCCTACCGCTACCACATTGAGTATGCAGGCATATCTTGACAAATACCACCAGGGAAAAGATACAGATAGTAAAACGATCTATATCTGGCTTGCATCACTCGATGCAGGGGATACCATCTATATCAATGATACTATCGATTCCATCACTTATAATGCAAGCTCTCCAAAAAATAGGACCATCATGACGTTCGTTTCTGTCAACTCCTCCTCGCCGATGCAGGGCGGCCTCGCCTTTCAGGGCAACCTCACCGACACATTTCACCCGGGCGACAATGTCACCATAACGGCACACATCGCCAACGTCACCTTTTCCCAAGTGCAATCCGACACCGGTGCCAACTGGACCGTCCACTACGAGCTGCTGCAGGAGCAATGGGACACCGCCACGGAATCATCCGTTCCACTCCCACGGCACTGCATCGTCCACGCAACCGACCAATAGCGTCTGCACCCCCGGCGAAACTCCTTTGTACCAAAAGCCCATATATTTTTAAAATACTGAAGGATACAATCATAGGCGGGCGTGATCTAGGGGTTAGGATACAAGCTTCCCAACAACCCTCTTCATACAATGAAAAGCGTTGGCGGAAAGGGTGGGGAAACAGCTTGTCGCCCGGGTTCGAATCCCGGCGCCCGCATTCCTTCATGTTGAGGGAAAAATGACGAAAAGGTGATATAGTGCTAGAAACCCCACGTATCGCAGCGATAACAATAATCGTATGTATTCTTCTTTCAGCAGGCTGTCTATCCTCCACTTCATCCGACGAATTGGATGTTTTCCTACTGACTGATAAAGATACATATCTGTTTGGTGAATCCATGAAGATCCAAGTGGTCATCAACACCTCGAAATCAATGGAAAATGTAACTGTCTCGGGTGAAGGACTGACGAGCAGCAAGGGCTCTCAAATCATACTTGAATACCGCATGGTGGATCTCCTTCCTGGTACAAATATTATAAATTATACCAAGACCATCCCGTCCTGCTCGCCATGCACCGACCTCCACCAGGGAAACTACAGTATAAACGCCTCCATATCGCACGACGGAGACCTTATCGCCGAGGTATCCACCATCGTCACCCTCACAGAATAGGCATATTTTTATACCCTGCTCAATAAAGCGATATGGCCTCGCGTCGCACCCTGGCCGCTATCATCCTCGTCGTCCCGTTCCTCTACATCTACGGCCTCGGGCTGCTCTCGCTGTTCTTCGACGCCGACGACGCCTACATCACGCCGTCCGTCCTGCTCATCTCGCTGATCCTCAACCTGCTGGTCATGGCCGGCTCCGTGATGCTTGCCACCAAAGCCCTCTATGGAGGCGGCATCCGGGACGTGCTGCATCACATGTACCTCCGGCGGAAAAACGCCCTTGCATCTGTCATCGTCGGCGTCGCGGTTGCCCTGCTCTTCCTCCTCGGGCTCGTCGCCGTGCTGACCCTAATGCAGCAGCTCGGATACGATGTCGACAATGAGCTCTCCAGCGCCATCGCTGATGCCATGACGCCGTGGTTGCTGCTTGCGGTGCCGGTGCTCTCGGCGGTCAGCGAGGAACTGTTCTTCCGGGGCTTCATCCAGATGCGCCTCGCCGCGTGGCGTGGACAGGCGCTGGCCATCCCGGTGTCGGCGCTGCTGTTCGGCGTCGCGCATCTCGCCTACCGCCATCCCGTGCAGGTGTTCGCCCCGTTCGCGTTCGGGGCCGTGCTTGGCGTGCTGATGATGCGGTATCGCAACGTGGCGGCGCCGATGGCAGCCCATTTTACCTTCAACTTTGTGCAGCTCACCGCCGTGTATCTATTCTAACGAAACGGTGATAAACCCGCGGTTGATGCCCCTGTATGGACGCGCTTGTCATCGGCGGCGGAAAGATGGGCCTCGCCGTCGCCCACGACCTCGTGCAGCATGATGCATCGGTCACCGTCATCGATGCCGCCCGGGACTGCCCGGCCGCCCGTCTGGATGACGTCATCTCGCTGGAGCAGCTCGATGCCACCGACACAAAGGGGGTGCAGCGCGCGATGCAGCGACATGACGTTGCCGTCAGCGCTCTTCCCTACGACTTCAACTATTCTCTGGCGGAGGCGGCCATCGACGCCGGCGTGCATTTCTGCGATCTCGGCGGCAACACCGACATGGTCAAACGGGAGCTCACGCTGCACGACGCGGCCAGGGCTGCCGGCGTCACCGTTGTTCCCGACTGCGGTCTCAGCCCCGGGCTCACCAACGTCCTCGGGGCACATCTCATCGAGACTGCCGATGCACGCGAGCTCTCCATCCGCGTCGGCGGGCTCCCGCTGGAGCCGAAACCGCCGCTGGACTACGCGCTGGTGTTCTCGGTGCACGGCCTGATCAATGAATACGTCGAGGAGGCGCGTGTCCTCCGGAACGGGCGGATTGCGACGGTTGAGCCGCTGTCCGGCCTCGAAACCATCGAGTTCGACGGGTTTCCGCAGCTCGAGGCGTTCTACACCGCCGGGGGCACGTCGACGCTGCCCGACACCTTCGCCGGCCGCGTCGAGACGCTCGACGACAAATCCATCCGGTATCGTGGCCATCGAGACAAGATAAAGCTGCTCAGGGACCTCGGCTTTTTCGACAACGACATGCGCGCGCATACGGAGTGGGTGCTGCAGTCGACCCTTGCATCAGACGTCCCGGACGTCGTCCTCGCCCGCCTCACCGCCGTCGGTGCCACCACACAGGCCATCGAACTCCGCGACCGCTACGATGCCGATGCCGGATTGTCGGCCATGATGCGCACCACGGGGTTTCCCACGTCGGTGACCGCGCTGATGCTCGCCTCGGGAGATATACAGGCATGTGGATGCCTGCCGCCCGAGCGCTGCGTTCCCGCCGAGCCGTTCATCGAGGCGCTCCGCGAGCGTGACATCTCCATCGAGGTCCTGGCTGGCTAGTACAGCAGCTCCCGCGCGTTGCCGACCAGGCGAATTGAACCCGTCACCAGGATGACGCCCTGCCCGGCCATCTCACGCGCCTTTTGTAACGCGGTGGCAACGTTTTCTGCGGCGAGGCAGTGCCGTCCTTCCGTTCTGAGCATCGCCGCGATTGACGCGGGGGCGGCGGCACGCCCGGTTGCGGCGGCGGTTGCAATCACGTCGCCGGGCGGCAGCTCCCTGATGATGCCGGGGATATCCTTGTCCCGCATGGTGCCGAACACGATGCAGGCCGGCTCGAGCTGCATCTGTTCCAGCGACGTGCGGAGGGCGCGCATCGCCGCCGGGTTGTGTGCCCCGTCGAGCATGACGTTGCCGAAGCGCTCCAGCCGCCCGGGGAGCCACGCCGCAGCGACACCGTCAACGATGCCTGCTGCATCGACTCCGAGCACCTCCGCTGTCTTGACTGCCAGCGCGACGTTTTGCCCCTGGTATGCCCCGTCCAGCCTTGTTTCGAGCTCGTAGCGCCGCCTGGATTGCACGATGAAGCGTCGCGGCCCGGTCTGCCGCCACATGTCCTCGGTTACAAGGTGCAGCGTCGCGTTGCATCGCGCCGCCCGTTGCGCGACGACGTCCAGCGCCGCTCCGATGCAGGCGGTCACCACGTCGCCGCTCGTGATGGCGCCGGCTATCTCCCCCGCGATGGCTTCAACGGTGCCGCCGAGGTGCTCCATGTGGTCGAGGGAGACGTTTGTGACGACCGAGATGTCTGCGTCGACGGCCGCCGTCGCGTCGTGGCGACCGCCCATCCCTACCTCGAGGACGACGATGTTGACCCCCTGGAAGTGACGGAG
>JBNGDQ010000095.1:0-5588 GCA_049975285.1 Thermoplasmatota archaeon | reverse complement strand
AAGGAGATGCTGTCCTGTGTGTCAGGGTTTGATGGTGAATACATGAAATCAGCCGACGGATTTCTGTTGAGGATGGTGACACTGACGGCGGTAGTATTTGTCTCGCCATCGTTATCTCTCACAGTCAACTGAACGCTGTACGTTCCATCGTCGTCATATGGATGGCTGGTAATATTTCCATATCCTGTTTCACCGTCGTCAAAATCCCATGTCCAGTTTACAATATGTCCGTCCGGGTCATAGGAACCGGTGCCATCAAATTGGATGTCGACGTTCGTATATGCTTCGCTCGGACTGGCATTTCCCACAGCAACAGGCGGCGGGGACCGAACCTCTACGGTACAGCTGTCGCTGTCCGTGGCGTTCCGGTTATCTTTGATGGTCAGCGTTACAGTGTAGTTGCCAACCGTCGTATATGTATGTGTGATCTCCTCGCCGTAGAGCGTTGTACCGTCACCCATTGTCCAGGTATAATTCGTAATGGTCCCATCGAGATCATAGGACCCGGAGCCGTTCAATGTCACTGCCATTCCAACATACGTTGAGGTATCAGAACCTGCATCGGCAACCGGCGGCAGGTTTGGTGTAGGCGGATCTTGGGCAGTGCCATAAAAAATGACGGCGCCTATTAAAGCCGCAGTTATCACGAATAAAAATGCGCCATAGATAATTCTACGCTGGAACATCATCTTACTCCTTGACTTAAATAGTCCCTACGGCTTTATATTTTTCGGTGATACAATATGGATTAGCATCTATCAAAATGTTTTTAAACATTTTACTATTATTCTTTCACTCAAACAAAGGAGGCTCTAAACATGAAGAAAGAAAAACAGGCAAAAATTAACAAAATGGTAATAATCGCTACAGTAGCCGTATTCATGCTGGCTTCTCTTTTTGTGGTGGTGATGGATTCAGGGGCACAGCCGCCAACAGCTGTTCACGTAAACCTGAATTACGGCCCCGGGGATTTGGGCGAATCTCATACTTTGACAATCCAGGAAGGCATCAATAATGTTTCTGAAGGAGGGACCGTTTATGTCCATGAAGGAACATATGTGGAAAACATAATAATAAACAAATCAGTAACGCTTACTACATGGAATGGCGAACAGGTTGTTATAACGGCAAACGACTCCTCAAAGAGTACGGTAGATGTAGGCGCTTTATCTCCCCCTGGACAGCCCACTAATGTTACTATTACCGGCAATTTTATCATAAACGCTTCAAACTTTGCCGGGATTTATATCAATAACACGAATTTCTGCACTATTCAACATGTCGAAATAAAGGATAACTACGACCGCGGCATTTATATGAACGGCTCTCACAATAACACCATATTTGACTGTGTTATTCGTGATAACTCCTATCACGGCTGTGAAGTTTTTGATTCAAATAACAATACATTTAAAGACAATCTTATTTATAATAATACGCAGGGCACTGGTATTTGGATTGAAGATGCAGATAACAATACCATTTCAGGTAATACTTTGCATGACAATTATCAAGGTATATTTTCCGACGATTGGACTGGCTATGGGACTCCGGCACCCTCCTATGATAATATCATATTAAACAATCATATCTTTAACAACTCTGCGTACGGTATATCAATAGATCCATCTCATCGCTATACCATCTCCGGTAACATCATCCATAACAACATTCGTGGGATTTGGGTCGATGAGGACAGCTCATATATTGATATTTTCTATAACGATATATACGAAAACCAGTATGGGATATACCTAGAAAATCAATCAACAACGGAAATACACTGGAACAACATTTACAATAACACCCTCTACGGGGTATACCATGAAGTTTCCTCTTCTCCGTGGGTAAATGCGACCTACAACTGGTGGGGACACGTGACCGGGCCATATGACCCGCCAGGGACAGACGGACAATATAATGAGGATGGAGAAGGAGACAATGTAACCGACTACGTACTATATTCCCCCTGGCTGAATGCACCATACCCCGACGGAATTCCCATTGAAGGGGCTGTTGTAGAGTATATCCCGGAGGGCGGCACAAGAACTCTTGAAGAATTCAAAACCGGCGGCTGCGAAGTCACCGTTACCTCCTCATGCGATAATAAAATCATTGTTACCATATATCTTGGTAACCCCGTTGAAAATACAACCACAGGATATGGTGCATTGTCGCCCCCGGTATTTAGCGTGGGGGAATATTTTGATGTCGTTATTGATAAATTGAGCTGCACCAATTGGCCTATAAACATTACCATCTATTATTCGCAGGCTGAGATAGCCAACTCCGGTGTTTACGAATCTGAACTGGACGGCATACGCTTCTGGAACGCTACGGCTGGGGAATGGCAATTATTCAATCAAACTGGAGTAAACCCGGCCGATGTAACTGTTAGTGGTACCGATTATGCGGGCTACGTATGGGCAAACGCATGGCATCTGACGCCCGTCGTCGCGAGCGGTAGCGATGCCAGCCCGCCTGAAACAAGTATACATGCAGGCGACCCGAGTTATCTGGCGGGCGATACACTCTATGTTACCAATGTAACAAAGATAAACTTAACCACGACTTCGAAGGGCTGCGAAGTCAATCACACTTATTATCGGGTGTTCAATGTCTTCAATGGTACATGGTATCCCGACTGGAAGGAGTATTATGGAAACTTCTCTTTAGAAGGAGAGGGCCTCCATTATGTGGAGTTTTATTCAATAGACAAATGTGGGCATATAGAATCAACAAACAATCAGACTGTCTATGTTGATACTACCCCTCCCAAAATGAGTAGGGCGTATCGAGGTATCGGTGAACCAAAGTACAACGATCCCGGTGAATGGTATGTTACAGAGGATACATGGATAACCCTTTTTCCGGAAGATGATGGGGCTGGTGTCAATCACGTCACATACAGGATAAATGGTGGGGGATGGACTACATATACAGGACCCTTTAGATTCAGCGGCGAATGCGACCATTTGCTTGAGGTGAATGTTACCGATTACCTCGGAAATTACAACAACACCTACCGAGAGATGTTCCATGTTGATTTAACCGGACCTACTACTAATCTTTCCCTTATTGGTCCACACTCTGGACAATTTGTGTCCAAAGAAACCATCATTCGCTTGATAGGCAAGGATAACGTTGGGCCACATAATACCGGCATAAAAGAAATCCATTACAAGATAAATACCTGGGAGTACAATGTTACCATGGAGGAGGACGTAAATGAAACTTCATTTTCGTTTATGACCAATGGAACAAAGCATATCGAGTACTGGTCAATCGACAACCTTGGGAACGAAGGACCACACTTTTTTGGGACATACACTGTAGATTCCACCCCGCCCTGCATCAACAAGACTGTCGGCGAGCCAAACATCACGGAGAACGATGAGTACTGGGTCAGGTATGATACCCCAATTAATGTAAGTGCTGTCGATTGTGGCTGTGCAGGTGGCGCTGGTATGGACACCCTTGAGTACAATGTGTGGAATGTTGACGGACAGTACTGGTGGTATAACGATTGGCAACTGCTTGATGAAAATGGTGATACCCTCTATCTTGATATGGAGGAATGCACTCACATGTTAGTGATTCGGGCAACAGACACTGTCGGCAATGTAGTCTATGACAATGAAACCTTCCATATCGATATGAGTCCTCCCTATGTACATAAAGAATATGGAAGCCCGCTGTACGAGGGGAACACCCGCGATTGGGGGACACTCGATGGTCGACCTGTTGGACCTCAAAATCATTATATAAATTCCACTACTCCGATACATTTAGATGTAGCCGATGAACCTGGATGTGGTGCTGGCGTGAACTGGACTAAATTCAGCCTGTGGTGGTGGAATGAAACATATTGGGAACCGGTCATTGTCAATGTTACCTTCAATGAATCTACTGAATTTACCTTGGCAGATTATGACCACCTGGATGAATGCCTCCATTATATCGAATGGAAGACGGTAGACAAACTGAATAATTCTGACACCGATCATCAATTTTTCATGGTGGACAATACGCCTCCAGAACATACAAAAGAAATCGGTCAGCCTCGATATCCTGATGAAGGAGAAAAAGCAGTAGATCAAACACAGATGAATATTTCTTCCGGTGAACCCTATAAATACCCGAAGCCTGACGACCTGCAGACATTCCAACTCCACGACTACCAGAGTTTTACTCCCTCACAGCCATATCTAGATGCCATCAATATTTCGCTCGAGAGATATGGTGTAGAGGATGACGTATATGTTACTCTTTATAGCTATCCGGATGTATCCGCTCAAATAGCGACTGCATACAAGCAGCCAGATCTTGGTATGGGTGAACGTGGGTGGATTCAATTCCACTTCAATGAAACCCTAGAGCTTGTACCGGGGAGAACCTATTACTTTGATGTGTATACAGATGGAGAATACAACTGGAGTTGGTCCGTTGAAAAATACCCTGGAGGGACGGGATGGATGAATGAACTCCAGTATGAAACATGGACCGGAGAAGATTTGTCATTTGATTGGGCATTTAAGACGGAATACTATCCGCATGCGACATATATAGCAACCTGCACATCCATATGGATCAACGCTACAGACCCGGAGCATAACTGCTCAACCCAGAGTTATCACATCCATTATCGCAAATGGAACGGAACTTGGACGGACTGGGCAGTAGCTCACAATCGCAATGTGAGTTTCTCATTCTGGGAACCGGGTACACACTACCTGGAATATTATGTGACGGACAATCTCGGTAACCCGACTGAGATAGACAACGAAACCTTCTACGTATACGACCCCTCCATTATCGCCGAGTTTGACTACGAGCCCAAAAAAGATCTGACTACTGCAGACACCATCACTTTCACCGCCATCAACACGCCCTCTGCACCCGGAACAGCTGTTAACTACACCTGGGAATTCGGCGATGGAACTATGGGCTATGGTCGCGTGGTCACCCACCGATATGAAGATCCCTCATCTCCTCTTTACGATGTCAACCTGACGGTTACCGCATTTGACGGTATTCATGCCTCCTCCTCTCAGTCACTCGATGTCGATACCACTGCTCCCGGTGACAACTTCGACGTCGATTTCTATTGGGAGGTTGTAGACGATCCCGATGAGACCAACCCGACGACGGCAGACAATATCAAATTTATATATGACGGATTTGCCGGTGTGGACTACGTCGAGTGGCAGCTCGGTGATGGCACCATCAGCTACCAGAGAAACACAACCCATAGCTATGCAGACAATGGCACCTATACAGTGCATCTCACTGCGCAGTACAACAGTGTCGCTCGTTGGATAGAGAAAAACATAACCATATACAACACGCCTCCTATAGCTGATTTTGAATACGAAGCGGGAGTCCCTAAGGAAGAAATATCGTTTACCGACACCTCAACCGACAGCGACGGCAGCGTAGTCGCCTGGGGCTGGGAGTTCGGTGACGGTGACACCGCGACGACCGCCAATCCAACCCACACATATGCTTCAGAAGGTGTATACACTGTCAATCTCACGGTGACTGATGACGACGGCGCCAGCGACGCCACTCTTTCGACGATATCAAAA
>JBNGDQ010000094.1:0-5630 GCA_049975285.1 Thermoplasmatota archaeon | reverse complement strand
ACCTTGAGGTGCTGCCCAAGACACAGGTGACCTGTCCCGAGTGCGGCCACAATGAGGCCTACTGGGTGCTCCGGCAGACCCGGGCGGCCGATGAACCCGAAACCCGCATATACACCTGTACCGGATGCGGCTACAAGTGGCGTGAATACTGACCATTTTACACTGGATATCACTCTCTAATCATGTATAGGAGAGTATAAAAAAAGGGAAAAGGATAGTGGTGCAGCTCAGCCGTTGTTGACCGGCTGATATGGGTTGAAGGCTGGGTCGCCGTAGATTGCGTATTGCAGGTAGGTGTTGTATTTTTTGAGGAGCACCCGGTCGCCGCGTTCGTCGGGCTTCAGGATGCCCGTGTCTCCCTGGTACGTGGGGCTGGCTTCGCCATCCAGCGGCGGCACCCAGAGGAACGTCGAGTTGGCGTCCTTGGGCAGATAGTCATTGCGGGCGTTCCGTAACGCCATGCCTATCGTGGTATCGTTCTCTGCCATGTCATTGAACATCTGCTTGTGCATCAGCATCCCGAAGTTCAGGCGAGGATATTCGCCGTTGACCAGCAGATCGTACCATGCTTTCACGTAGGCGTAGACGCCCAGGCTGTGGATGAACGGGCGGGGCTTGAGGTAACCGGCGACGTTGGTGAACGTGGTCGAGGCCAGCAGCGAGTTGACGCCGGCGTGGATGTAGGTCTGCCCGATGTTGTTGGGCACGTACATACCATCGATTTTGCCGTTCACGCAGCTCTCGATCATCATGGTGGATGGCCCGAGCTCCATGTCTTCGACGCCCCGGGCGCTGTACGTCCCCAGGGCGGCCATCGGCGTGGCGAACATGGAAATCCGGGTCAGGAAGCCCATGATGAGCGGGCCGAAGAAGTAGCCGATGCCGAGGCCCCACATGACGACGTCGCCGAACTCGTAGAGGTGCATGCTGCCGTGCCCGTTTTCGTAGATAATGTTGCTTTCGAGTTGCAGCTCGCCGCCGACGACGACGTCTTCACCGCTGACCATTTTTATCTCGAACTTGGGGAACAGGAGCATGTTGAGCAGGCCGCTGCGCTTGATCTCCTGCAGTGCCTCGTCGCTGAATCCCTTGCGCTGTGAAAACGTGAAATAGGTGCGCTCGACCTCGTAGCCGCCGTCGTCAATGCTGGCTGCCACGGCATCCCCGGCAAATCGGGTGGCGCCGGATGGAAACTTCATGGGGTCGCCGGCGGCGCCACCGAGAATCGGGGCCAGCAGGTTTTTGATCTGTTCTATGACGGGAACCTTCTGGAAGTCGGTACCGGTGCCGGACTGGACGGTGGCGCGGTTTTTCCAGTCGCCCATGTCCTGGATGATTTGCTCGTAGAATATGGTGCGGCAGACCAGTGCCGAGGCGTCCTGGACGTCCCAGCCGGTAATGCGCCCGACGACGTTTTCCTGCCGCGGCCAGTAGCTGTAGGTATCGTTTTTGATGTCAGTTGGATCGGGATCGATGTTGCCGTAGGGGACGTCGCTCGGGGTGCCATAGCCGAAGTAGTAGATGCCCATGGGGTCGTCACGCGGCGTGTCCGGGTTGTCATGGATGTACTGGGGTAGCATGGTGGTGCCGCCGACGAGTGCGATGTTTATGGGATTGTCGCTGTAGTGTTGCCAGAGCGCCTCGGTGTCATCGCCGGAGATGTTGGATATGTTGCCGAGCAGCAGGTTGAGCTCTTCATGTCGCTCCATGATTTTTTCGTTGAGTGGCTCCGCCAGCTTGGGGTTTTTCCGGGGCACGTAGAAGCCGGGGCAGGTATCACCGTTGACCAACACATCGTCGGTGGCGGCGAAGGCAAAGTCGGGCTCCGCCCAGATGACGCCCTGCCGGTAGGCTGTCAGGTAGGGAGCGATGGCGGAGAGCTTCGGCATCGTAGATATATAGGGGTCGCTCAGCTGTTCGACGGTCACCTCGAGCCGGTATTCGCCCTGCTTGCGAGCCAGCCAGGTACCGATGACGGAGAGGTCGTAGGTGACGCCGTCCCGGCCGTAGAGCACTGTCTCGTAGTGCACCTTGTCGGTCACGATGTCGCCGTCTGCGTCTCGCTCCGGGATACCGGCCATGGTGTTTATCTGTACAAGCTCGTACATTTGCTGGGATGCCGGCAGATCCTCGATGCGGGGGCCACCGGAAATCATGATCTGGTCGCCCATGCTCTCGACGTTTTCCGAGTTGAGGTTGATGAGGTCGAGCTTCACCCGGGCGTACTTCCAGCCTTCGGGAATCGTAAAGTTATGGTAGGCAGGTGACAGGAATCCCTGGGCGGTGGAGAGCAGCGTGGAGGGCAGGATGGCCACCGAGTTCAGGGTTCCACTGAATTCAAACGACGTGGTATTGAGTACCTCCGGAGGATAGGCGTCTCGTGGATTGGTAATAGAGAGATATTCCACGGAGCCGAACCGCTCTTTCACGTAGTCGACGAGGAAATTGGTGATATCCTGGTCGCTGGTGAAACGCCAGGTTCGCTCGTGACCCTCCAGGTCGCCGCACAGAAACGTGTATTTGACGCCGAGGTCGTCGAGCAGATCCCGGACGTCATCGGTGTCGTCGGTCACGATGACCGGGATGTTGAGATATGATGCGATGGGGGTGGCCGCCACGCCCAGATAATAGCCCGGTTCACTGTCCTCTATCAACACGACGGCGTCGCTCTCCTTCCATATCTGGGGTACCAGTTCAAGGGACACGTTCTTGGGTGTACCATCGGTGATAGCCATTTCGCCGGAGTAGGCATACTGACTATCGAATCGGGTCACGGGCTTTGACGGCTTGGTGAAATTTTTCACCAGCAGCGGCGATATCATGCTCTCGTTGCCCTCATAGTATGCAGCTATCGGCGTGCCGATGAGGGCGTAGAACGGCGTATGCTCGGCAGCCACGACCGGCGTGGAGCCCTGCTTCCGCTCCACGTCGATGTTTTCGATGTCGTCCATGTCGAAGCCTTTTACTTCTTTGACCCCTGCGTTGTCCATGCAGCCACTGAATGTGGCGCCAAGCATAATGGTGATAGCGAAGACAACCATAACCTTCATCTGTTTTCTGTTCATGGGCATCACGTTGCTTACCATATATGCTACATCTCTATAATAATTTCGGGTGCCCGGCGGGGAAACATTGAAGACCGCTACGGCATTCCCTCCCCCATGCAACGAAAAGATACAGAGAAGGACGCCAAACTGGCGGGTAATCTCGAACAAATCCGGCATACGCTGGCGGTCATCAGCGGCAAGGGCGGCGTGGGCAAGAGCACCGTGGCTGCCAATTTAGCGACGGCGCTCACCCGGCAGGGCTACGATGTCGGTCTCCTCGACGTGGATATCCACGGGCCGAATATTCCCAAGCTGCTGGGCGTTGAGGATGTCCGTGTATCCGGGGATGAGGACAGCATCATTCCTGCTACAACGGAGTCCGGGTTAAAGGTGATGTCCATGGCATTCCTCTTGAAGGACAAGAATCTGCCCGTGATATGGCGCGGTCCGCTCAAGATGAACGTCATCCGGCAGTTCCTGGGCGACGTCCAGTGGGGCCGGCTCGACTATCTCATCATCGACCTGCCGCCGGGAACCGGTGACGAGCCCCTCAGCATCGCCCAGCTCATCCCGGGTGGCCACGCCGTGGTGGTCACCACTCCGCAGGACGTGGCGTTGCTCGACGCGCGCAAGGCAGTCATGTTCGCCAAGCAGGTCAACATGGCGGTGCTGGGTATCATAGAGAACATGAGCGGATTCACCTGCCCGCACTGCGGCGAGCCCATCGAGCTGTTCAAGCAGGGCGGCGGCCGACGGGCGGCGGAGGAACTCGATGTTCCATTCCTGGGTGCCGTGCCGCTTGATGCAGCCGTCGCTGCCTCCGGCGATGCCGGTACACCGTTCGTCGGTGACGAAGCATCGGCGGCAGCCGTCGCATTCGCAGACATCGTGGAGCGCATCGATCAGGCAATGGGTGACTAGCGCGATGGCGACGGATGCCCCGGGTACCTACGTGCTGGTGATGGAGCTGCCGGCTCCTGCAACCATGGAGATAGGTGCCCTCGGCCCGCTTGTATTCACCTCGGGCTCGTACGCCTACGTGGGCTCCGCCATGAATGGATTGCGGCAGCGCATCGCCCGTCATCTTCGCCGGGATAAAAAAACGCACTGGCACATTGATTATCTTCTGCGGGAGGCAGCGGTGACCCGGGTGTGGCATGCATTGCATGAACAACGGGAATGCGACATCGCAGCGGCGTTGGCTGCCTCTTTTGATGCCGTCGAGGGCTTCGGGTGTAGTGACTGCCGCTGTCGGAGTCATCTGTTTTACGGGAGTCAGGCGGCGTTGGCTCATGCACTGGAAGCCCTGGGGTTATCATCGTCGCTGCCGGAGGAATGGTGGTAGCCTCGTATTTTTCCGAAATGTTTATAGCAAAGTATCCTGCTTTGAGGTGGAAACTCCGTTCAGTGAGGTAATCATGGCCAGCGATAGCGGTTCCGGTAGGTCGCCTGAGGACAGCCAGGGGCATATCTACCCGACGCTCGTGGAGAATGCGCTTGATGCCATCTACATCATAACGCCGTCTGGCTTCGAGTACGTCAACCCGGCCTTTGAGCACATTACGGGCTACACGGCGGACGAGGTCTGCACGGAGGATTTCAACTTCTGGGATATCATTCACCCCGAGGATCGGTCGTTGATAGAGAAACGGGAGCAGGCCCGGGAGCGCGGTGAAGACCTGGAGCCCGTCTACCAGTTCAGGATTATCGCTAAGGAGGGCTCCATCCGGCATGTGGAGGCGAACACGGTCGCGCTGCCCGGCCCGGAAACCCGCATCGTGGGTATGCTGCGGGATGTCACCGAGCGGGAGCGTTCCCTGACGAAGGTGAAGACGAGCGAGCGGAAGTATCGGACGCTGTTCGAGTCGGCGAACGACGCGATTTTTCTGATGACTGAAGACGTGTTTATCGACTGTAACCAGAAGGCGCTGGAGATGTTCGGCTGTAAGAAGGAGAACATCATCGGTCATTCCCCGGGAGAGTTTTCCCCGCCGTCGCAGCCCGACGGCCGGGATTCCCGCGAGCTAGCCCGGACGTATATCCGAGTTGCTTTGGATGGAGAACCGCAGCGTTTTTACTGGCGGCACGTCCGCATGGACGGTACGCCGTTTGACGCCGAGGTGGCCCTCAACCTGATAGACTTGGAGGAGGCCTCCATGGTGCAGGCCCTGGTGCGGGATATAACCCAGCAGAAACGGGCGGAGGAGGCCCTCCGTGTCGCTGAGGAGAACTACAAGAATATCTTCCGGAACGCGGTCATGGGCATCTATAAGAGCACGCCTGAAGGCTACCATATCAGTGTGAATCCAGCGCTGGCTCGCATCTACGGCTACGATTCGTCGGAGGAACTCATCCATGGTATGCGGGACATCGCGACGCAGCTCTACGTGAACCCGGGCCGGCGGGATGAACTGGTGCGCCGGCTGCAGGAGGAGGGCGAGGTCGTCAACTTTGAATCGCAGGTCTACCGGAAGGACGGCGCCACGATCTGGATTTCTGAGAGTGCCCGCACTGTCTGTGACGATGACGGTAACGTGGAGTATTTCGTGGGGACGGTGGAGGACATCACTGACCGGAAGCAGG
>JBNGDQ010000093.1:0-5660 GCA_049975285.1 Thermoplasmatota archaeon | reverse complement strand
TACGGGGGCTGGCCACTGCTCAGCAGCAGGCACAAAAAGGTACTTCAGGTGCCGCTTTTATCATCCCGATGGTGCGTTGAAGAAGATGACCTTTCTGACCAGGTAGAGGTCGCCATCATGTACATTCGCCGAAACACCCGCAGGGACCCAGACAATGTGAGTGATCCACATTCGCCAATCCTTTATCTAGGACTGGGACCTGTTCCAGTAGTAAAGCCGTCTGTCTTTCACTCTGAAGCCCTCATCCCACTTCAATCCCTTTCTTATACCCGCTGCGTCCAAACCCATGACAAAAACAAGGTCATGGTCATAAGTGTTATATGGACTTGCCCAATTTCCCATTGTGAAAATTTCCTGGCAGCGGTTTCCTCTCGATATAGTCGTGGTGCTGATATGGGTAGTGCTCACCTTGCCTGTGGTTCTTTTCGATTTACCCGGCCGCGCCGTGTTAGGACTGCCGTTGCTGCTGTTTATTCCAGGTTACACCCTAGTTTTTGCCTTATTTCCAGGACAGGATCTCAGTATGGTGGAGCGGCTAGCCCTGAGTATGGGCCTTTCCATAGCCATTGTTCCCCTTATCGGTCTGGGCCTGAATTATACTCCTTGGGGGATACGACTGGATCCCCTACTTGCCGCTCTCACCGCCTTTGTAGGAGGGACGGCAGCGGTAGGATGGCATCGATGGCAGTCCCTACCGCCTGAGCATCGGCTCACTTGGAGTATTACCCTTTCCTGGCCGCGGGCAGAAAGCAACCTGGATATGGCTCTCAATGTAGGCTTAATCATTTCAATTATTGTGGCCATGTGTCTCCTCGTCTATCTCGTGATGACGCCACAGACAGGGGAAAGGTTTACTGAGTTTTATCTGCTGGGCCCCGACGGAGTGGCAGCCGACTATCCCACCAATCTGGATGCAGGAGAGCAGGGAGAGGTCATCATGGGAATAGCCAATCATGAGGGGAAAACTGTCAACTATACCGTCGAGGTGTGGGGCATAAATTATTCCTATGGTCTGCTTTTCGACGGAATAGATGACTATGTTACGGTCTGCTCCCACCCCGACCTGAATGTCTCCACCGGCATCAGCATTATTGCGGAGGTGAATGCCACCGATGGTCAGCCCTGGAATCTGCTGGGGAAACCGGGTAGCTATATCCTTGAAGTAAACCGGCAGGGGGTGAGGTTTGGCATTCACGACCCAGATGCTATACGTGCCAATAGCGATGGGTACGTGGTAGTGACACACGAAGGCAATGTTCCTAAATGGTCGAGAATAGCCTGTACCTATGGCAGTTCGTCTAGGATGCTCCGGGTGTTTGTTAACAGAACCGAAGTTGCCAACCTGTCGACTGCTGGGGGTGATGGACTGGTGTCGTCATCAACGTCCCCGCTGTATATCGGCAAAGTCTGGGATAATCACTTCCAGGGGGTTATCAGACAAATGAGTCTCTACCAGCGAGAGCTGAGCCCGCAGGAAATCGAGAACGGGCGAGCTGTTCATGGGATGGTGGGCCAGTGGAGATTCGATGCAGGATATGGCAACCAGGTGGAGGACGTAACGGGCAACATCTCGGGAAATATTACTGGGGCTACCTGGATAAACACGGGCCGAGTAACCACCATGCGGTTTCTGTATGCGTTGAAGGTGTCGCTCAATCACACCCGGGTGGATGTTGAAGGCGATTGGACGGCCCAGTGGGAGTACAGGTACTGTTTTTCCCTAGACACTCCCGGTCTGTACAAGATTTCATTTCTTTTATTCATGGACGATACACTGGACGATGCACCAGAGTATATTTCAGGTAATGACTATCCTGACGAGGCAGATCGGCCAGGAGCAGCATATCGGGAAACGCATCTCTGGGTGACTGTACACTGACCATCAACCTTTTTAAGTGAGTGTAAGATATACTTTTCTAATGGTAGTGGACGGCACAGAGATGGTGCACCTGCTGTGGGGTCTTTTTTTGCTGGTGGTACCCGGTATGATGTGGAGTTCTCTGCTCTTTAAAAAAATTGGCCTGGTGGAGCGAGTGGTCTATGGAATGGGCTTGACGGTGGCTTTGTCTGGATTAGCTATGACGGTGCTGTCAACGATTATATCGGTCAACGAAACAGTGTTTTTTCTGTGGTTTGGGATCTATGCCTTGATTCCAATTGCACTAATAGTGTTTCGTTATATTGCCAGAAAAAATTGGGGAAGGGAGGGGGAGAAAACGCTGATACGGCCGGATAAAACACACTGTGTCCAGTACGGTTTATTGGCCATCATCCTTCTGTTCACCGCTTACATGACCTTTTTGCCCCATGCCGCAAATGATTATGATCTACCTTTTCATGCCGACGAATATATTCATTGGGGCTATACCCGACAATATATGGAGGCAGGCAGGCTGCCACTGACCAACCCGTTCACTGGCTCGGGTCGATACATTCCTTCCGAGGTGGGCTTTCACGTTTTTCTGGCCAATTTTGCATGGATATCCGGCTCCTCCCTGCGAAGTATTTTCTTGGTGATGCCCAGCATTGTGGCCATCTTTGCCGGCATGGCCGGCTTCACGGTGGGGCAAAGATCAGGGGGAAAATGCGGGCTGGAAACCGCATTTTTTTTGGCGTTTATACCCACTTCGACGCGTCTTCTAGGCCCCTCGTTTCTAGTGCCGCTGGCTCTCGGCCTCTTTATGATAGTGCTGGCTCTCTCTCTTGCCCAACGGCAGGAGAAATGGAAATATCCCGTATTGTTGATAACGGTGGTGTTTACCGCGCTTGCCCATCCCCCCTCTGCTATCGCCATGGCGGTGGTCCTCATATCTTATGCCATCGTGATGAGTCCCCGCCATCGGCGTGATGCGGCAGTCTTAGCTGGGACAGCGACTGTGCCTCTGCTCGTTGCCTATATTGTATACCCCCATTATTTCGAGCAGGGAGTCATGGCCGTGTTCGGAGAAACCTATGAATCGAGTTTGACCATAGTTTCCCTGGAAAATTTTTTCCCGCTTATGGGATACATTCTATGGGGGTTGCTGTTTGTGGGGGGCTTTCAAGCAGTTTGGAGGAAGCAACGAGAGCAAACAAGTATGCTGTTGTCGGCCCTAGCCTTTCTGTTCATTCTTCTTCTTTATGACCGATATGGTTGGGGGGTTCCCATCATGTATGACCGGGGGTTTACCTATCTGGCTCTTCTGGTGGCTCTTCTCGCCGGTTATGGGCTTGCCGAGGTACGAAGGTACACCGAGGTAGCAGTTCGACATGTCGTCAGCCGGGCAACCAAGGACCGGGTGACCAAGTGGCCAGTAACCCGGGTAGCAGCCATAGCGATACCTGTAGTGCTCTGTCTGGTAAACGTGGGACAGGCGGTCCCGGCTCAGGAAGATATGGTCTACTACCAGCTGCTGCAAACCCGGGATTTTGATGCATTTGACTGGCTGCACCGCAACCTCGACCGCTACCGGGATGAATACCATGATTTTGCCTACGGGGCAGTTTCCCCCAAGCAGGCTGTATCCTTTTCGGCAATCAGTGGTGTATATACGTTATCATCAAATTTTCATCCTAGATATGGGAGACAATTGGCGGTAGCTATGGATGTTTTTCTTAACAATAGAGCCGTCAACACTTCGTTTTTGGAGCGCTATGACATAGGGGTGGTCTATGACCCCCTGGGTGTAAACAATTCTCATCTCAGCGAGGTATACCAATATACATACCTCTATCGAGGAGTGCCCCCTCGGGCAGACTTTACGGTGGATCCCGTAACTCCGGCTGCCGGGAAGGAGGTGATGTTTACCAGCACCGCGTCCACTCTCTACGGGCGCCTCGTCGACTGGCAGTGGAGCCTGAACGGGGAGGACATGGAGGGCTCCATCACTGGGCTGACCCTGGCCGAGGGCCAGAACCTGCGGGCTCCCCTGGGGATGAACGGGAGCTTCACCGTCGACTTGTGGCTGCGACCCGGCTTTGACTCCGACGACGGACGGGACCACGAATGGTTCCTGTGGCAGGGAGGCGGGGGCTACGTGATGCTCTACAAGCACAGCAACAGCCGCCTGTATTTTGTGGTGCGGCAGGACACCTGGCGGGCGGCCTGGACAGTGATTCCCTTCCGGGCCGGGGAGTGGCATCACCTGGCAGCCGCCTACCAGGGAGGACAGTTCTTGCTCTACTGGGACGGAAACCTGGTCAGGTTCGACAGCGGAGGAGACCGCCTGGTGGGGGGGGCGGGCACCCTGACCTTGGGGGGGCGAGCCAACCGGTGGTTCAACGGAACCCTGGGCCAGGTGCGCCTCTACAACCGGGTGCTCACCGCCCAGGAGGTGGCGGACAGCTACGCCGGAGGGCCGCCCGGGGAGGGACTGGCGGGCTGGTGGCCCCTGGACGACGGGCGGGAGGTGGCGGTGGAGCGGCTGTCCGGCGGGGCGGTGGAGGTGGGCGACGCCCGGTGGCTCCATCAGTCCCGGCGGGTTTTCGAGGAGCCCGGGATGTACACGGTATCCTACACCGTGCGCAACCAGGACGGGCTGACGGACACCGTCATACGGAATATCACGGTGTCATAGGGGGTAACTAATGACGGGGAAACAAGGGATGTCATCCCTTCCGCGATATAATTTGATATGGCTGTCCCTTCAGGGGTTCTAAGATATCTAACGCCGTTTTGTGGGGCCCACAGCGGTTTATCCCTCGCCAACAGTAATGGAATGTCTTGCTCGAAAGCCATAAATAGTCGCCTGGTGATGAGATGTGAGGATGATGCGATGAAACCGCTTTTCATATCTCCGGGACACATGATGCTGTGTATGGGTGTGGCGATGGTGCTTGTTTCCTCCAGTCTCGGAACCGTTATCAACGGGTCTACTATCCCAGTGACGGGGGGAAACATCAATGGATACGAGGATATTTCTGTAGCGGAGGCCTATAACATGCTGAGGGATACCTCCGATGGCATACAGATTCCGGTGGATGTGCGCACAATGGATGAATGGCGCAGCGAACGCATGGATACGCCCTATCCGGAGTTTCCGCGTCATTTTGCGCTTTCTCGTCTGAGTGGAAGTGGCATCCAAGAGTTCCTATCGCTGTATGGGGGCGAGACAGTTATCTTGTACTGCCTAAGCGGCGGTCGAAGCAGCAGTGCTGCTCAAACGCTTGTTGACAGTGGATTCACGGGGACGTTATACAACATGAAAGGGGGTATCTCTGCCTGGAAGAATGCCGGCTATCCCACCCGGGTGGGCAATCAGGTGCCCCTGGTGCCATTGCAGCCCAGTGGACCACTTACGGTCCCGGCTGGGTATACCGTGTCCTATACAACGGTGGCCACTGATCAGGATGGTGACCCGATTCGCTATGCATGGGACTGGGATGGCGACGGAGTTATCGATGAATGGACAGCCTATCAGCCTTCTGATATGTCGGTTACCACCGTTCATGCGTGGTCGGAGCCTGGCTCGTACCTAATTATGGTGAAATGCCAGGATAGTGTCGGTGATGAAAGCGAGTTTTCCTCGCCGCTTATGGTCATGGTTAGAGAAGGGGGCAACAGCGCTCCCGATACGCCGGTTGTTGATGGTCCGTCACGGGGGAGGGCGGGAGAGCCCTACGACTATATGTTTACTGTTGCTGACCCTGATGGAGACCCAGTCTATATCTGGGTGGAATGG
>JBNGDQ010000092.1:0-5715 GCA_049975285.1 Thermoplasmatota archaeon | reverse complement strand
TACCAGTCCATGTCGAGCTGCCGGCGGCTGTCCAGCAGCTTTACGGGATACATGTAATGGATGGGTTTCACGGAGCTCTTGGTGGGGTCCTTGATGCCCGGGAGTGGCTTCTTGGTGACCACGAACTTGAATTTTTGGCGCGCGCTGATGGATCCGACGATGCGCTGCAGTGCATGGGCTCGCTCCCCGTAGACGGACATGGACCCGTCCGGGTTGGGTTTGTATCGGTCGGGTGGCTGCACTGACTGTATCAGGGTGAAGGCGTCGAGGTTGAAGCTCTCGATGTCCATGGCTTCGACGTGCTCATGGGTTTCTTTCTTGATGGATGTTTTGATGTTCCGGCGGGCTTCGTCCTCGCTGGTCCAGCTGGTGTTCTCCCGCAGGACGTCAGCCATGATATCCTGGAGGACCATCCGGGCTATCTTGGGTTTGTCGCTGCCCTTGAAATTGTTGCCCTTGGTGGTCATGTGGAGCTGGCCGTCATCGATGTCGAAGATGAGGTAGTTTTTGTGCTTGACGAAAATCATGGATTCATGCTCCTCGGGCTCCAGCTCGAATTCTGCATAGTTGAGTTCGTCCCGCCATTTCTGGTTGCAGAAGCGAATCGCATTCAGCGCTTCCCGGGGAGGAATGATCCAGTTTTCCTCCGGCGCGGGCACGTCGAGTGCTGCTGCCAGTTCCGGCGAGGCTGACCGGGAGCAGCCAATGTAGATGCCGTCCGTGTCCCCGTAGACGACGCGGGCGCCGCGGTCGTTGAGGATGTTCAGGGTGTCGTTGAGGATGTACTGGCCCTTCGTGGTTATCAGGGCGGCGCCCCAGAGATTGAACTGCCGGCAGCTGACCCGGGGGGCTGACAGGATGCCGTGGGTGCCGGCGTTGCGGGCGCCCTTCAGTGACTGGTACATCATTTTGAGGCGGCGTTGTTCTTCGCCCTCTGCGCGTTTCATGTCTCGCTTGATTTTGCCGATGAAGTTGAGGATGCCGGTCATGGCCAGGTTGACCAGGCCGGGCTGCTCGTCGATATGAATGCCGACCATGTATCCCTTGTCGGTGAATTCCTCCTCGGCTGGCCGGAGGGCAAACCCGAGGTCATGGAATGCCTCCGGGAGCTCTTTGAGCCACACCCAGTCGTCAGGTGTCTCGTCCTCGCGGGCCAGGCGGACGGTGTCAGCGCCGGCGTTCACTGCTTTGAGGATGGTGGGGTACATGGCGCCGACGTCCGCCACGACGACGTGATACCATGGCACGTAGTCGGAGTCGGCGTCTTGGTTGGGCTTGATGGTCATGCCGCCGGGGAAATGATAGCCGGTGCCGTCGCTCTCCGGGTCGTGCAGGAGAAACGGGTATTCCACCCAGTCGGGCATCTCTTCGCCGTACTTGGCGACCCGCATCACCTGCTTCGATGCTTCGCTCTGTCGGGCCTGCTCGGCAATGTCGTGCTTGGTGCATCCCAGGTCGCGGATACCAGCGGCGACGCTCTGCGCCCGGCAGATAGCCGGCATCAGTTTCTTGTGCCGCGCGGCGCGGATCATTGCCATGTAGTCCCACATCTTGGTGGCGCCTGATGACAATAGCAGTTCGAATGGCATGCCCGTGGTGAACGACAGGGGGAGTGCCTGTTGTAATAGGTAGAGCGTGATGGCGGCCTGCTCTATGACGTCTTGCTGGTTGTAGCGCAGTGTTCGCTCATCGAGGGCCATCTCCTCCGGGGTGAGTTCCACTCGGTCGGCGATGTTGACGTCGAGGAATGAGGCCACGCTGCTTAGGGTGTAGCTGTCCAGGGAATAGAACTTGCGGGCTGCCTGGTAGGTGTCAAAGCTGGCGGGGTAAAAGATAGCTGTCTGCTGCGGCGACCCGAAATGATAGTCGCGGTCCTGCCGGGCGTAGTTGTCCAGGAAGGCACGTAATCGTTTTGCTTCATCGGGGGACAGCGTCGAGCAGTGTTGCAGGAGATGCAGGATGCGCTCGTAGACCTGCAGGTTGTCGAATCCGATGATGTTGTGCCCGGTGATGATGTCCGTGTTCTGCAGGACGTCGCACAGCTTGAGGAGCTCCTGGACTTCCTCGCCCTCATCGTGGGCTACGAGCTGTTCCACGTCGCCGTCCAGCTGCTCCGGGAACGAGGTGAACTGGAATGAGAAATCCTCGCTGTCGAGGTCTTCGTGCGAGATAAATGAGACGTCGAACTGGGTGTAGCCGACGATGTCGATGGGTACGTGTTTTTTGTCGCCGTATTCCGTCATCTCGATGTCGTAGGCGGTCACCGTCAGCGTCTGCTCCTCGTCCTGGCTGTCGAACACCCAGGTTCCCTCAGCCGCCAGGTCAGTCAACGCCCGCTCGTGGTAGGGAATATCGTGTTCGGCACTGGACAGCCCGAGGCGGAAGACGTCATCGCTGACCGCCGGGACGTGGTAGCTCTTTGTCGTGTATATTTTGAAGGCGGGGCGTCGCACGCCGGGATGCCAGAATGACTGATATGTCTCGAGGTCTCCGATGCGCTCCACGCGCTCGTCGCCGGTGAGCTCGCCGGCTACTTTTTTCCGTGCCTCCTCGGCATCCATAGTGGAGGGTGGCAGGGCGATAAAGTAGGGGGCATGTCGGTCCGCGATGGGCTGTATCCGGTCGGTCCAGTAGAGGTAGTCAGGAGAGACGTTGACAAGCATTGCATCATAACGACGGCGCGGCTTATAGATGTTTTCCCTGTTCGTGTTGCAGCAGCCAGCGCTTTTTTTCTATGCCGGCGCTGTAGCCGCCCATGGAGCCGTCGCTTTTGATGACTCGGTGGCAGGGCACCACGATGGGTACGGGGTTGTCCCCGACGGCGTTGCCGACGGCCCGGGCTGCATCGGGCTTGTCTATCTGCTCGGCGACCCAGGCGTAGCTACGCGTTTCTCCGTAGGGAATGGTGCGGAGGGTGCGCCATACGCTGGCCTGGAAGTCGCTGCCGTAGATGAGCAGCGGTATCTCGAAGTCCTGGCGGTCGCCTAAAAAGTAGTCGTGGAGCTGTTGACGGGCGAGGGGCTGCGAGGCCGGCTTCAATCCGGAAAATTCGTGGCGGAAGGTCTCGCCGGAGAGACAGATGCGGTGGACGCCCATCTCGTCGAAAACGATGTAGATAGTGCCGATCGGTGACGCCAGCGTGTCGTAGCGAAAGGCCATATGCCCTGAACGGCAAGGCGTATAAAATCTGTTGCCCAGCCGCCGTATACCTTTTATATCGCCAAGTAATTAACCATTGTGAATACATCGGGGGATAGAACGGATCCCATCTGCGGCATGCAGGGCACCATTCCTGCCCATGGCCATTACTTCTGCTGCGAACGCTGCATCCGGAAATACGAGGAACGAGAAGGCATCCCGGAGGAGCAGGCCTACTGCCCCAGTTGCACCGTGGAGGGTGGCATACCCTGGTACCGGCAGCGGCTGTTCATCGCGACCGCTATCACGGCGGTGCTGCTCCTGATGGGATACCTGTATGAGCCGCTCCAGCCGTTCTCCGACGCATTCATGGAGTACCTGGAGCTCATCTGGTGGGCCATTCTGCTCGGGTTCCTCGTCGGCGGCATCATCGATTATTTCATCCCGCAGGTCTACATCGAGAAATACCTGTCACGGCATCAAAAGCGAACCATCGGCTACGCTATCCTCTTCGGCTTCCTCATGAGCGCCTGCTCCCACGGCATCCTGGCTATCTCCATCGCGCTCTACAAAAAAGGCGCGAGTACGTCCTCAGTCATCGCGTTTCTGCTCGCGTCACCCTGGGCCAACCTGCCGATAACCGTGCTGCTGTTCGGCTTCTTCGGATTGAATGCGCTGCTCATCGTCGCCTCGGCGCTCATCATCGCCACGACCACTGGGCTGATATACCAGGGGCTCGAACGGCATGGTATGGTGGAATGCGGGAAATGCGAGCACGGCGAGGACACCCCGGTGTTGACTGATTTCTCCGTCGCCGATGATGTCCAGCGGCGATGGCGAGAGTTCGAGTTCACCGGGCACAATATTGGTGAAGCGGCGAAGGGCACACTGGCGGGCGCCTGGTCGCTCACCAAGATGGTGCTCTGGTGGCTCATCGTTGGCATGCTGATGGCCTCGTTCGCTCGGGGATACATCCCTCATGACCTGTTCGTGGAGTACATGGGACCGACGCTGCTCGGATTAGCGGTCACGCTGTTCTTTGCCACCATCATCGAGGTCTGCTCGGAGGGAAGCTCGCCATTGGCTTTCGAGATATTCCGGCAGACGGGCGCCTTCGGCAACAGCTTCACGTTTCTCATGGCCGGCGTCGCCACTGACTACACCGAGATCGGGCTCATCTGGCAGAATATCGGCAAGAAGGCGGCGCTCTGGCTCCCCGTCATCACGGTGCCGCAGGTGCTCCTCCTCGGTTACCTGTTCAACGTGCTGGTGTAAGAGAGTTTTTTCCCCTGAATTACGGGTATAACAAATGATTTAAGAGCGTGGCAGATATTGGCTTGCTTGAAACCGGCGAAGAAGTTGCTCTGGTGGCTGCTGGCTGGGAGTTCCGGCGGGCTGAACCGCGGCCGCATCATCAATCAACTGCGGGAGCGGCCCATGAACGCCAACGAGCTCTCCGACGCGCTCGACCTTGACTACAAGACGATTCGGCATCATCTCCGGGTGCTCCAGAAAAACAATCTGGTCACCACCATGGGCTCCGGGTATGGCACCATGTATTTTCCCTCCGAGCTGCTCGAGGAACACGTGGAGACGTTTGAAAAGATTTGGGCTCAAATTGGGAAAAATATCAAAAGCAATGAATGAAATGAGGTGAAAGAATGGCGGAAAAAGATATCACGAAAGGGTTTGCCCTGGTGGCGCTGCTCATCGTTATCGGTATCGTGCTCGGACTGGTCCTCTCCACGGTTTCGTTGTCCCTTGCCAAGGAGCAGGCGGAGCGACGGGGATGGCGGCCGCCCGCTGACAAGCAGCTGCCCACCGAGTTTGTTCTCAGATACTATACAGCTAGTATTATCATTACGATTAATATTATGCTGCTCGTCGGGTTGCTCGGGGTGTACCTGCAGACGTATACGGCCACCAAATCGAGTTTTATGCTGGGTCTCATGTTTTTCCTTGGCGTGCTCCTCATCCAGTCGATCCTGTCGCTGCCGTTGCTGCATACATTGTTTGGCTATACCTTCTTCGGGCTTGGGCCGTTCGGCATCCTACCCGGGTTCTTTGAAACCATCGCCCTGGTCATCCTCATCATTTTGAGCATGGAGTAAGGCGCAATTAGGGAATGATTTGGGCCTGATTTGGGTCTCATTCGGGTAAATCAATATATTATGTCGGGGTAGTATGACGGTCGGGTGAAACCACTATGAAACGAAAATATATCGCGCTGGCCCTCGCCGGGCTGATAGGATGCGTGGGACTGGTATCTGCCGGCGTCATCGGCGTTGAGTTCGCTGATGGATATATGCTCGGTGACAGCAATGGAACCGATGACACTGAAACCGGTGTAGATGACAATGGACCTACGGGACCGGGGGCGTGGCTCCGGGAACGGATACGCGACCGGGTGCAGAATCGAGTGCAGCACAGAGTCATGCAGCACCAGCAGCATCAGATGCAGCACGGGGCTTGCATGGCGGAAAACTACCTGAATCTCACGCGGCTGGAAGGTGTCCTCGTGTATGACAACGATACAGAGACGTATATGATTGATGATACGGTGCTCTACCTTGGCAA
>JBNGDQ010000091.1:700-5752 GCA_049975285.1 Thermoplasmatota archaeon | reverse complement strand
GGACATCCCCGAAATGGGGCGCTTCGCCATCCGAGATATGGGAGCCACGGTCGCCGCCGGTGTCTGCATTGACATCGAACCCCGCTAGACACCATGGCACAGAAGGCACGGGTTTCGTTGACCGGCACCGACGCAAAAAAAATAGATAACGTCTGCAGCCAGATAAAGATGATAGCCGAGCGGACGGGCACCCAGATGAGCGGCCCGATTCCGCTGCCCACCAAGCACCTCCGGGTGCCATGCCGCAAGAGCCCCGACGGCGAAGGCACCGAAACCTGGGACAAATGGGAAATGCGGATCCACAAACGACTCATCGAACTCGACGCACAGGATCGAGCGCTCCGGCAGCTCATGCGCATCCAGGTGCCCGACGGCGTGAACATCGAGATCATGCTGAAGTCGTAGCCCGGCTTTTTTCCACAACCTTTTTCTTTTTCCCGCTATTCTCTTTTTGTCATCTATCTGCTGAGGTAGCCAAGCCAGGACTACGGCGCCAGCCTTGAGAGCTGGTGGGGCTTACGCTCCACGAGGGTTCAAATCCCTCCCTCAGCGTCATTTATTTTTACAGTCCGGCAAAAACAAGGTATTTTTTATCAAAATAGACAAAAACAGCGTCGGGTAGTTTTATAAAAAACCTTGTTTTTAACAATCATGAAAAAAATTGTGGCGGTGGCCGTCGTGGCACTTTTTGCGGGCGGCGGCATGATGGCAGGTATCTCGCATGAGGTATCGACGCAGACCGCCGCTCCGGCGGCAGACGGCGGCAGCGCGACCGTCTCATATACGTTTTCGTTTGCTGAACCCACGGTCACCCGGGATAATTGGCTGCACATAGATGTGGACGGCTGCACAACCGTGCAGCACGAAGGCGACCCCATGCTGCCATATACGACGCATACGATGACGTTTCCCCTGGGAACAACCATTGATGACGTTGAGGTGACGCTCGGCGACACCGAAACGCGGCAGCTCCAGGGTACCATAGCACCGGCAGCACGGCCCATGCGCCTCGACATGCAGCACAGCGAATTCATCCAACAGAAAGGACCCGTCTACGACAGCAACGCGCCCTATCCCTCCGAGTGGCTGCGCTGGCATACCGGCGCCGGTCTCCATCACGGCGAACATGTCACGTTTCTCACGCTACAGGCCTTCCCGGCGCGATATGCGCCACAGGCGAACCAGTTGCATGTAGTGGACAGCATCCAGGCTGCGGTATCCTACGAGATGCCGGCAGAGCCGCTGCTCAGCGCTGATGTATACGACCTGCTCATCATTGCTCCCGTGGAGTTCAGCCGGGCGCTGCAACCCCTCGTAGCGCACAAGGAGAACCATGGCGTGGATACCATGCTGGTGACGCTGGAAGAGGTCTACAAGGGATATTATTTTGGGTATGGCGGGCGGGATCATCCAGAGCGCGTCAAGTATTTCATCAAACATGCCCTGGAGGACTGGGGCATCAGCTACGTGCTGCTGGTGGGCGGCCGAAACGGGGGGTTGCGCGAGGAGCAATGGTGGTGTCCGGTGCGGTACAGCAACCTGGATGACGGCTCGGATGAACATCAGTATCTCAGCGACCTCTACTTTGCCGATATCTACCAACAGCAGGATGGAGCCGAGATTGCCTTTGCCTCCTGGGATACCAACCATAACGGGGTATTCGCTGAATGGAAGGATGAAGGAAGAGACATGCTGGACATGTACCCTGATGTAGCCGTGGGCCGCCTGGCCTGCCGGAACGCCCTCGAAGTCCAGAGGATGGTCGAAAAAATCATCACGTATGAGACCACGGCATCGGGAAGCACCTGGGCCCGGCGCTTCGTGGGCATCGCCGGTGACACCTATCCCGCCAGTGGAGAACCATCCTACTATGAAGGTGAATTGGCCACTGCGGCTGCCTTCAGGTATCTGGATGAATACGAGGCTGACTTTGTGTGGACGTCCACGGAAACGATGGAAAGCGCCGATGACATCGTGAGGGCTATCAATCAAGGGGCTGGCTTCCTGCATTTCTCGGGCCACGGATCACCGATGGACTGGGCGACGCATCGGCCCCAGCATCGCGGGTGGATTCACTTTGACGTCTCACAGTTCCATCGCCTATCCAACGAGGATATGTATCCCGTCGCCGTGGTGGGCGGCTGCCATAACAGCCAGTTCAACGTCAGTCTGCTCAACCTGTTGAAACTGGGGCATCTATCATCAGTAGTAGAAGACCAGCAGTTTACCCCGGAATGCTGGGGATGGTGGCTCACCCGAAAATTCGATGGAGGCGCCATCGCGACCATCGCCAATACCGGCTACGGGTACGGTCAGCCAGGCAAAGACTGCCTGGAAAAACGCGGCCGCTATATGGAGCTCATGTTCTTCCAGAGCTACGCGGAGGGCAACGACCGGCTGGGTCTAACCCACGCCCAGGATCAGACGTATTACCTGCACGCGTTTCCCCCCATGGACGACCGCAAGGACTGCAAAATCGTTCAACAATGGGTCCTCCTCGGCGATCCCAGCCTCAAAATCGGCGGCTATCCCTAAAACAGGGGCCTACCCTTCAAGGTGATGCTTTGCCGTACCCAGGCGCAGCACCACGAACACTGCGACGGCTATCAGAATGGCCAGTGCGTATTGACCGCTGCCCACGGTCATACCGATGGCAGAGGTGATCCAAATGCTGGCGGCGGTGGTGAGTCCCCGTACGCCCGAGGTTCCAGAGGATATGATTGTACCGGCGCCCAGAAAACCGATACCGACAATGATGCCCTCCATCAGGCGGGCCTGCGCCTCCTCCGACCCGAAAGAGTACGCCATGAGGGTAATAAGACAGGCCGTCGTGCAGACCAGGATATGGGTACGGATACCCGCCGGCTTGTCCGACCACTCACGCTCGAAACCAATGACGGCTCCCAGCCCCAGGGCTACAGCTACTTTTATGACCTGATCCAGGGTGAGCGCCGTGATATCCCACATCTATAAACAAACCAGATGAATGTATAAATGGTTACCGGCTTGCCTCGTGCTGCTGGCGGGCTGGCGGCGCCATGAATTCAGGCCCGACAGGCTGGCTGATGTCACTGTCGAGGATGGTGTCGATGTCCTGCATATCCTGGTGGCTGAGATGCCAGTCCATGACATCGGGGACGGGGTCCACCTGACCAGGTTTCCGGGCACCCCAGAGCGCCACGCCGTCATGCTGATCAAGGAGCCATCGCACCGCCAGGTGGAGCACTCGCCGGTCGTGGCGCTCCCGTGCCAGCCGGTCAAGCCGGTCGACTGCTTCCAGGTACTGGTCATAGCGGGGCTCCTGAAACTTGGGGTCCGTATTGCGGAGGTCGTCGCCTGTAAAGGTGGTATCTGCATCCATTTTCCCGGTGAGAAGGCCACGACACAATGCCCCGTAGGTGAGCGGCGTGATGTCATGTCTCTGACAGTAGGGTAACACGTCGTTCTCGACGGCGCGCTCGAAGAGGTTGTAGGGAGGCTGGGACGTGTGCAGCGGCGCTACCCGGCGAAATGCGTCCATCTGCCGGGGCGAGTAGTTGCTGACGCCGATGGTCCGGATGACGCCTTCTTCGTAGAGCTCGTTCATGGCTCTGGCAGTTTCCTCGACAGGGACGAGGGGATCAGGCCAGTGTACCTGGTAGATGTCGATGTAGTCGGTCTGCAGCCGCTCGAGGGAATCCCTGATTTCCTTCCGGATGCGCTGCGGCGATGCATCCCGATAGATAGCATCGTCGTCCCATGCAAGGCCTGCCTTGGTGGCAATGATGACGTCCTCCCGGGCTCCATAGTCCTGGATGGCTCGTCCGATGATGCGCTCCGATGCACCGAAGCCATACACGGGAGCCGTATCGATGAGGGTTATATCGTTGTCCAGCGCGGCGTGGATGGTCTCGATGGCCTGCCGTTCGTCCGTGCCGCCCCACATCCAGCCGCCGATAGCCCAGGTCCCGAGCCCAATGCGGGCTGCCGTGATGTCGGTGCCCGTGATAGATACGTATTCCATGGGTATTCCATAGCCTGCCGGTTTAAAAAAGTGGGGATGAACAGCGTAATAAACCCGGAATCATATGAAAACGAGGTGAAACAATAGGAAACATCATCGTGGGGACATGCGGCTACGGCTACTATCGACCGCCGGAGGGATGGAAAGAGCGCTATGCGAGCAAGCTGCAGGCCTTCAGCCATGCGTTTCCTGCCGTGGAGGTGAATAGAACCTTCTACAAGCTTCCGATGGTCCGGACGGCCCGTCGCTGGCGCCGCGAGGCAGCTGATGATTTTATGTTCACTGTGAAGGCCTGGCAGGCGCTCACGCATCCACCGAGCAGCCCGACCTGGCGGAAACACAAGGATGGATTGACGGAGCGGCAGGCGGAGCACTTCGGCTATCTCCGCCCCAATCAGGAGGTCATCGACGCCTGGGAGGAGACAAAGAAACGAGTGCAGGCTCTGCATGCATCGGTCTGCGTACTGCAGACGCCGGGAAGCTTTGACTGTACCTCTCAGCATGAGGAAAACATGCGTATGCTGCTGAGTCGCATCGAGAGAGCAGGCATCGAGCTAGCCTGGGAGCCCCGGGGAGACTGGAAGCAGCATCCAGAACGAGTGCAGAGCATCTGTGACGACCTCGGCCTCATACACGTCGTCGACGTCATGCGGCAGGAGCCAGTGTCACAGCATCAGACGGCATATATCCGGCTGCACGGGCTCAACGAGGACGAATACAACTACAACTATGACTACTCTACAGATGAGGTGGAGGACATCGCCAGCCGACTGAGCACCCTCGCAGATGAGCATGACCAGGTGTACTGCATGTTCAACAATTTCCAGATGTACGACAACGCCCGGCAGCTCCTGAAACTACTCTAGCCGTTACTCGAAACAATCAAGGAGCCCCCGCTCCCGGAGGCGTTTCCGCACGGGTGGATACAGTTTTACGGTTTCCTCCTCCAGCATAACGGAGCCCAGGCCCATGTCGGCAAGCCGATGAAACAACGAGGATGGATCCTGGCTGGAGGTCACAACCGCAATGTTGAAACGCATCTGGCTGTC
>JBNGDQ010000091.1:0-690 GCA_049975285.1 Thermoplasmatota archaeon | reverse complement strand
CAGCTGCAATGCATAGCCGCCCGGGTGAGCACCGGTCAGCCGGGAGAACTCATCCGGGGTGCATCCCTTCAATGACACCCGAACGTGAAGATGAGAAAAAGAGGAGAGCTCCTGCACGTAGGACCGATCAGCGCCCAGCAGTATACCATTGGTCTCCAGCACGAAGAGAAGCGACGGATCGAGCGCCTGCAGCACTGCTATGAGATGATCTCGCCCCATAGTGGGTTCTCCTCCAGATATCCGAGTTTTATCATATCCATGGGATGCAGCCAGGGACGAAAGCCGATTTGCCACCTCTCCTGGAGCATAAAAATTACCCCTGTCGGCTTGCCAGACTGTGTCTCCCGACCAGCAGAAGGCACAGCGGAGGTTGCAGCCGACCACGTCGGCGGTAGCGATGCCGCCATAGAAGCGGGTAGCGCGGAAGCGGTAGTATTTTCGCTCGTTTCCTCTGTTTACATCCTGAGTCATCCGCTCGGATAGCGATAGTGGGTCGTACACAGATTTTTGCATACATGAACACCATTTTAACTGCTGTTCCCCCTAACAAGTGTACTTTTGTAAGCATAATGATAGCAAAGTTTAAATAGGATGGTCGTTTTACTATATTGCTAGCAAATAGTTAGCATATAGCTGCTGGTTGCTGGCTACCGGGGTAGAACCATGTTCAAAAAGAAATGGGCGGCGACG
>JBNGDQ010000090.1:0-5770 GCA_049975285.1 Thermoplasmatota archaeon | reverse complement strand
GGACACCATGGCCGCGAACTCTTTGAAGGACACGATGCGGTCGACGACGCGGTCGGCGCCAACCTCCCGGAGACGGTCACCCCACGTCGTATCAGCCCAGGCGGTGTACCCCCATACTACGGCATCTTCATCGACGGCCAGGATAGCCTCGGCGGTCCTGACGCCGTCCATGTTTTTGCTTTCACCGCTGCGATGTGCATCGATGATATCCTCATCGGAGTTACACCCCGACAGGTTCAGATCCATCACGACCATGGCAGGAGGCGTGCCGGCATCAGCAAGCCGCTGGTACGTCGCGAGTGCCTCTTCCCCGCTCAGGCTCTCCACCACTGATACGTCTTCGATGCGTTCCAGGTAGGTGCCCAAGATTTCCTGGATATCCGGTTCATCATCCACGATGAGAACATATTTTTTATTCACGTATCTCACCTTTGGTAACCACGTTTTCTATGACTGCCTCCACCCGCTGGATGGCTCCCCTTGCTTTGCGTATCTTTTCTCCCGGGGTGTCCCCCATTTCCTCCATGGCTCGTTCTCGTTCTTTCTCTGCCTGCTTGCGGTCGGTGATATCCTCCATGAACCCGTCGATTCTGATTATTTCACCGTGTTCATCGAGCGCAGGCGTTGCCTTGTCCCGAATCCACCTGATGGTGCCGTCCCGGGTTATAATTCGATATTCGACGTCGAGCGTGGTCTTGTTGCGACGATGCTTTTCAACCTGTTTCCAGGCGAAGGCGCTGTCCTCCGGGTGAACAAGGGTGGACCACAGGCCGGGGTTTTTAAGGAATTCCTCCGCAGAATACCCGGTAAGCTCTTTTGCCTGGCCGGAGACGAACAGGTTTGTAGAGTGTGTATCGGGGAGTGCCGAGTAGACGAGGACGGGAATGTTTTCACTTATGAGCCGGTATTTTTCTTTGCTTTTCCGCAGGTTTTCCTCGGCCTGCATGCGCTGGGCTTCTGCTGTTTCGAGTTCGCTGATGTGCCGATGTAGGGTTTCCAGTTCGGCCAGAAGCTCCTTTTTTGTTTTGTCTCGCCTCATCGTCCACACCCCATTTTCTACTGGTGCCCCCCGCTGTATGCACCTTGCTTGTTTTTAAACAACTCATTCCATCTATTTAACACTTATTTAAAAAGCACCTCGGCCGGTGGCATAAACCTTTTAAAAACGGTTGCCTGATAAATGGTCGTGAGGAGACACTATGTTTGCAACAGCATCCATCAAGAGAAATACCCCTAAGCCATCCCCGGCTGTTCAGCAGGTGAAAGCATGAGTCGGATAGCCGTCATCATCGACGACATGTTCGAGGACGTCGAGTACAGTCGACCCGCGACGGCGTTCAAAAAGGCAGGGCATGCGTTGATACATGTCGGCCTTTCGGAAGGAAAAACGGTCACCGGGAAAAAACAGGGAACCACGGTCACCATTGATATAGCGGCTGAGGATGCCTCGCCGGATGACTTCGATGCCTTACTCATCCCCGGCGGATACTCTCCCGACAAACTCCGCGCCCATGAGGCGCCCGTGTCCTTCGTCCGGGCCTTCGTGGAGACCGGCAAGCCCGTATTTTTCATCTGTCATGGGGCGCAACTGCTCATCACCGCCCGGGTTGCAGAGGGCCGGGCCATGACGGGCTGGACGTCCATCGTGCAGGACATCAAGAATGCGGGCGCTACATACCGCGATGCGTCAGTGGTCGTCGATGGGAACTTTGTTTCCAGCCGGCATCCCGGCGACCTGGACGACTTCATCAAAGCATCGCTCGACAAGCTGGATTAATCCACGTCATATCCGGCGTGCTTCCAGGCAGCAATACCCCCGACGAGCTCCACCGCATTATCGAAGCCATATCGTTTAAGCAGGCTGGTCGCGGTACCCGTCTTGTAGCCCGCATCGCAGTACACCACAATGGTTTTATTATGTGGCAGCTCCTCGAGCCGGTCGGGCAGGGCACCGAGATAGACATGTTCCGAACCCGGGATATGTCCATGCTGCTCACGGCTGTGCAGCGTCCGGACGTCCAGAATGAACACATCATCATCGTCAAGCCGTTCCCGGAGCCGGCTGGCCTGCCAGAGGGCAATGCTCCCCAGCGGTTGCCCGCCCTGCTGCCAGGCGCCAATGCCGCCCACGAGCTCAGCGACATCATCGTAGCCGAGCCGGATGAGCGAGCGCAGCGCCACGTCGGTGTCGCCTCCGATGAGCAGGATCGGCAGATCGTATGATAGAAACCAGCCGGCGATGCCCGCTAGCGCATGGCTCCACATGTTGAGGCTGCCCGGAACATGGGCTGCAGCGAAGCTCTCCGGTCGTCGAACGTCCACGAGCTGCATCTCGTCCTCCAGGTCAGCGATCTCGCTGGCGGGGACCCCCGATGGATGCGGGAGCCGATGCAGCAATGGCGGCCCGCGCTGGTTGTATATCTCCATCTGCCGGAAATACGGCGGCCGGTGGAGCTGCTCCTGCTTTTTTTCCTTGATGAATGCTGCCTCGTCCAGCTGCAGCATCGGGTTGCTCTCTTTTTCGTAGCCCATCGTCGTCAATGGCAGGTCCCCGATGGAGCCCCCGCACACGGAGCCGGAGCCATGCGCCGGGCACACGATGACGTGGTCACCCAGCTGCAGCAGCTTTTCGTGCAGGCTGTCATAGAGCGCTGCGGCCATGCGTTCTCGTTCATCCTGGCCGTACAGGTCGGTGCGCCCGACGTCGCCGGCGAACAATGCATCGCCGGTGAACACCATGTATGGCCGGGCTGAGCTCGCGGTGTTGGTGACTACAATGGATATGCTCTCGTCGGTATGTCCCGGGGTTTCCAGGATGTCGAGTTTGAGGGCGCCGACGGTGAAGCTGTCGCCTTCTTCTACGGGGACGCCGTATTCGAAGTTGAGTGTGCCGCCGTGGTAGATGTCGGCGTCGGTTATCTCTGCCAGCTCGAGGGAACCGATGACGTAGTCCTCGTTCCGATGTGTCTCGAATATGTGGGTGATGCGCATGTTGTTGCGCCGGGCTATCTCGGCGTATGTCCAGGCATCCCTGCGGGGGTCGATGACCGCCGCTTGGTCTTGGGAGCCCAGGATGTAGGAGTTGTGGGCCAGTCCCGGGGAGATGATTCGTTCGAACAGCATCTTTCTCTAGTAGGGATTCGGGCCTGTCACTGTGGGATTCTCTGGATGGCTGGTCCATTCGGTGAATGAGCCCTCGTAGATGTGCACGTTGGGATAGCCCAGGTACCATTTGAACAGCAGGAACTCGTTGGTGGCCTCCCGACCGGTGCCGCAGGAGCAGATGATGGTCATGTCCTTCGATATCCCTTTTTCGTCGAGCACCGTCGCGATGTCATCATCGGTTTTGAGCAGCATCGGGTTGCCCTCCTGCATGAGGCTTTTCCAGGGCAGGTTGACCGCTCCGGGAATGTGACCGGGCTTCCGCCAGGGGGCTTGCCCCTCGTACATATTGGGCGGTCGGGCGTCGAGCAGCATCTCACCTCGCCTGGGTGCCGGGGTCCGCTGCCATTCTTCAAATGCGTTATGGGCTGCCGAAACAGCTCGCTCTACGTCCTCCAGTGTTCCCGAGGGAAAACGGGCGAGCGTTTCACCCGTCGTCGGATCGATGCTGTCAAACCGGTCATCGGTGGCCTCCGTCCATTTCCCGTCGATGTACATGCCGTATGATTCCATTCTGTAGCGCACCTCTGTGTCATTGAACCGGCCGTCGTTTATATATCTGGCGTCAGCGCGCCATCGACAAACTCGGTCATGCAGCCCCGGTAAAAGAGGGGCACGAAGGAACGCTGCCGTTCGTAGCTCACCCGCTCGCCGATGGCCACGGAGTCAAAGAAGGTTTGCCAGAGCCGCTGATAGCGATGCTCCTCGGGATGCAGCCCGGGCAGTGACAGCGACGTCACCTTTTCTATCGCGAGGCCCGTGTCGTCATGTATGAGCAGCGTCCGGCGCCCCTGGTCGTATATGTACCAGTGCCGGTCGGGAAACCGCTGCCGGAAATGACCGCCGAGCAGGGGGAGCACGTCATGCCGCGGTGCAATCACGGCGAAATAGCTGTCATCTCGCAGTCGGGCGAACCGGGCGAAGCCGAGCATCCGATGTCGCTCCCTGGCCACCCGCTGTGCAGCCTCGTATACCATCTGGATGGTTTCATCTGTAAGGTCGTCAAGCCGCTCGGGATCTTTGAGCCCAATCTGAATGTAGCGCAGCAACGGCAGATACACCTCGTCGTCATCAGCCAGGAACGCATACAGCACACGCCGGCACTGCCGTCTCGTTAGTTTTTCCCGGAGTTGCTGCTGTATCCGCCGGGCGAGCGCGCCGTCGGTCGATACAGTGAGGGAGTCGCACAGCGGCCGTGTTCCCGTGGCGTACCTCGTCACGCTCTCCACCATGATATTTTCATTGTGCATGCGGTCGGCGATGCAGAGCAGCCCGTCGAACGACCCGTCGAAGACGACAGCGACTGGATGGCTACCATGCATAGGCATCACCGAAAGCTGCTAGTGAGGTCTGCACCGTCTGTGCCTGCTGGACCGGCATGGCGAGCCGTGTCTCGAGCTCTGGCTGCGAGATGGTCTTCAGTGCTTCACTGCCGATGGCCATGAAATAGCTGGAGCGTTTCAGGGGAATGCGGAGCCGTCGGAGCGTGGACCGGTCGAGCGACGTTCGCTGGCGAGCTCGTATGATTTTCCAGGCCGATTTGCAGCCGATGCCGGGTATCCGGATGAGCATGTCGTAGTCCGCCCGGGTGATGTCCACCGGAAAGAGCTCGTCATGCTGGAGCGCCCAGGCGAGCTTGGGGTCCATGTCGAGCCGGAGGTTGTCGTCCCGCGGCAGGAACTCCTCAAGCTCGAAGTTGTAGCGACGCATGAGCCAGTCCGCCTGATATAACCGGTGTTCCCGGAGTGCCGGTGGCCCCTGCACCTCGGGTAGTTCGTCGTCCCTGTTCAGCGGGATATATGCCGAGTAGTATACCCGGCTGAGCGCTCTATCGCGGTAAAATCCGCGTGCCATGTCCAGGAAATCGTGGTCTGTTTCCCCGGTGGCGCCGATGATCATCTGGGTGCTCATGGAGATGCCGCGGTATCCCTGCTCGGCGCGGTGCCGCTTGACGGTGTCGAATGTCTGGCAGATCTCGTGCAGTCGTTTGTCGGGGGCCAGCCGCTGCAGGCTTCGCTGCCGGGGAAACTCCACGTTGGTGCTCACCCGGTCGGCTTTGTCGGCGATGGCTTTCACCAGGTCTGGCGAGGAGTTGGGGACGATTTTGGCGTGAATGTATCCGTTGAAGTAGTAGATGTCCCGGAGCAGGGTGAGGGCTTCAAGCATGCGCTGCATGGTATGGTCCGGTGAACGGTGGATGGCGGAGCTGAGAAAGAGCCCTTCTATGTAGTTTCGCCGGTAAAAGTTGACAGTCAGCCTGGCTATTTCCTCTGGCGTGAAGGATGCTCGTTTGATGGTGTTGCTGGCTCGGTTGATGCAGTAGGCGCAGTCGTAGATGCATCTGTTGGTCAGCAGGATTTTGAGCAGTGAGATGCATCTCCCGTCGGCCGACCAGGTGTGACAGATGCCGCTCTGGGCGGTGCTACCGAATCCGGTGGTACTGCGGCGGGAGCTGCCGCTGCTGGCACATGAGTTGTCGTACTTGGCCGCATCGGACAGAATGCGCAGCTTTTGCTCGATGTTCATGTCTTCCCGGGTATAACCGGACGGCGCATTTGTAATCGAGGGCCCAGGGGTGCGGGCCGGTATTTAATGCTTCCGCATCCAC
>JBNGDQ010000089.1:232-5853 GCA_049975285.1 Thermoplasmatota archaeon | reverse complement strand
TCAATGACAGGTATGACAGGCTCAAGAAGCAACGGAGTAATATTATATCCCGCATCTCTATAGGATGTGATAGTGACATTGTAAGCAGGAGCGTTACCATAGTTACAGATTTTTACATAGACCATGTTACCATAGCCATAGTGAACTACGTCACTTCGCACGACGTCGAACTGAAGATAGCTGGGCATTGACACGAGGACAGGGGCATGGAAATCAGGGTTATACTCCATTTCAAGCGTGAGATAGTACTGATCCTCAACGGTAATGGGTTTAACCTTCCACTGGTATTCGATGAAACTAGTGTATTGCAGGATATTCAATTGTTTTATGACACCAGGCTCAACGATAACGCAACCTTTTAGGGTTTCATGCCCGGCTGCGGCAATGGTAAACGTATACTTCCCTGGTTGAAGAGTTGTAAATGCTGCCACGCCATTCGCATTGGTGGTATTTGTGTAATAGAGAGCATCATGCTCCTTAGTCACAGTGATGTGGGCATTGGTAACATTATGACCTAAATCATTCGATATGGTATAGCGAAGCCCGCCGGCGAGTAGAGTAGTGAGCTGAATATTAATGGGGATAACGTATGTGCCGCTGTTATCTGTGACGATATAGATGCTGTCGTTGTAATATCCTTCAGAAAGTGTGCTAGGTGGTTGTAGGTTGACGTCAACAGCTATGGAGTTGCCGGAGATAAGATTGCCGAGATGTGTTGCTGTTATATGAATCCAAGCGTGCGTCGGAGGGATAACGCTTATGTTTTCTGCTGGGGCATACCCGATATTAGTTATTTTTATTGGCTGTGTGATGTGGGCACCGGGTGCCATGTTGAACGCTATTTTTTGTGGGGTTATGATAAGCCGCGGTGTAGGGGTGAGGATGTTGACGTTGATGTTTCGTGTTTCATTCGTATATTGCTCATTAATAAACCGGAGAGTGAATGTTGCATGGCCGCTCGCATTGACCGTGGTAAGCGTTATGTTCACAGGAGCCCGTTCTCCTGGTCGCAGTGAGAGAGGAACCCCACTTGCCTGTATAGTTATCCCGTTAGAGACATTGCCCTCTGTTATATTTAGGGCAAGAGCAGTGAGATTGGTCTCCCCCACGTTATAGAGGAGATATGTAGCGGTATAAGAATAATTGGTAGGCAGCCAGATGGTTTTGTCACCAGCAGGAGTTACATAGAGCCCGTGGATAACAGCTGAAGTAAAATTATTCGCCATGCGGTTGTTCCATTGCACTGATGCGTTTATATTACAGTGCCCAAGGTAAATATTAGAAGTGTCGAAACTGTACTGGTAGCATCCGGTGCTGTTTGTCTCCGAGTAGGCGTGGTAGGTGACCTTCCGAAGCTTAACCTCCAAGTATACCATGGCATCATTTAATGGCTGTCCGTCTACGTAGACTGCCCCAGTTATGTTTACCTGCTCCCCCCGGACATATACATCTTTATCGGTGGCGACGGTGACGATAACATTTGATATAATGGTGATAGTGCTGTTCAGTTTCATCGTATTACCAAATGCATCCTCCACAATGAAGACAACGGTATATGTGCCAAGGGAGTAGTTGGTGGTATTGAAGCTACATGTGAATGCTGACTGGTTATGGAAGACATCATAGCCCATCTTGCAGGACTCAATGGTGTTATACCCTGGGCTGATGATGGACACAGTGACGGTGACACTGCTTTCATTGAGATACCTCTCTTGGTTACCATACGTGGATATAAGGGCATGGAATGTCATATTTTCACCGGAAATATATGTATCATGATTTTGGTATACCTGTACCTGATAAACGTCGAGGATGAGGAACGAAAGCATGCCAGTTCCCATGTTCCCATGCTCGTCTTCAACGATGATGCGGGCTTCCCAGTATCCCTGTTCCTCCGTGTAATTCGTGGTGAAATTGTAGGTGAAATAGCGGACATGCTGATTGAGCGTGGCGTTCCTGCTCTCGTTTCCAGGCCCATAGAGGGTAAACGTGAGCTGGTTGAGCGTGGCGACGTCCGTAATATTGACCCCAGAAAGCGTGTGGAAGCTGAAGTTGAAAGGGAAGGTCTCGCCCGCAGATATACTCGGTAGAGTGGACAGGTTATGCGAGATAATCCAGATGTGGTTACTCACCTGGCATTCCCCCCAGCGAACGGGGCCATTGATATGTCCATTCCCCCCCATGATGTTCAATACGTCTGCGTATGTACTAGGGCGTGACCCAGTATCATTCGCTGGCGGCCAGAGCAGGAAGCAGGGATCCGTCCCCCCATCTGCCATACCCTCCATATAAATCATCATCTTCGTCATGTTAGTGGCGTCCATCTCGCCGCTATAGAGCACCCGTGTAAATTCAATGATTGCATCACCATTGCATGTATACGCGGAGGTTATCACGCTTGCGTTGGCCGGGTCTTCCCTCCAGGCAGTACCGTTATAGCGGAGAGCAGCAGTGGTCATCGTGGCATTGGTAAATGTAAACTGTATACCTCTGTCGACGCCTTCGTTGAGACGGTAATCGTTGCCGTGGTCAAATAGCACCCGCATGGCCTGCAGGTTCATGATCGAAGCGTTCATGGTGATGAGACCGTAGAGACACGAGTCATTCCTGGTAAAGGCAAGGGTTATGTTATGGCTTCCAGTAAACGTAACATTGCCCATTACATAACTGTAGAGCTCAGTGGGTACTGTGTATGGCTGCCAGCCGTCGCTGATTGACACGGAGCCATTTACCACTGGCTCTGCAAAGTTAGAAACGATATGGGGTCGTCCCGTGTCCAAGGGGAAGGAATCGTTATGCCAAGCGTGGTTATTGTATACGTCAATCGCGTGGATGGAGTAGTATATCACGGACGATGTGGTATCCGGGAAGGGTCCAATTGTTGCCTCATAATACCCGTGGATGCCATGGGTCATGGTCAGCGTGGTATAGGTATCCCCCTCATCGGTTGAATAAGAGATGCTAGGCGTAGGTTTTACTCCTGATTCATCAGTGATAAGTGCTCTGATTGTCACATTGTCTTGCCTAGTGACGTTGGGGTTAATCGTGTACATCGTTATGCTGGGGCCGAAAAGGTCTGAGGGCCGTATAGCCAGCGTTTTATGCTCGCTGATATAGGTGCATCCATTGTAGTCATGGTTGGTGAGCCTATAGGTGATGTTTTGAAGGGGCGCATATGGACCGATGGTAGTAGAGAATGTATTGTTTTTCACCTTGGCGAGGCTGTTATTTTGCCATGTACCGGCGATGAGGAGTTGCAGCTGGGAGTTGTTCACTCCTGCTTCAGGAAGCCGCAGGTTCATGGTTATCTCGTCTGTATCAGTAGGGACAGCAGGGACCACCTCGAGGTTTGCCATGGTGACATTGAATGCTACTCTGGCTGTATGTCCAGCGATGTCCTGTGCCACTATGGTCATAGTGTGCATACCGCGTCCTATGGTGCTGTCGTACACGCTGAATAGGTACTTTGAGCCGTTTTCCGTGGTGAAGTTATAGCGCTGATCGTCTACCTCGCACCTTATGTCGGTCAGCGGTGAGGCATCTGTCACATTCGCGTTGAGCACCGCGTTGTTACAGATGAGTTCCATGTGGTGCAGCCCTGTATATTTGATAACGGGTGGCGTGGTGTCCACGGTGAAAGATTCAGATGCGGGTGTGGCGTCAATGTTCCCACTGGCATCCCGAGTTTTGACATAAAAGGTGTACCTGCCGTCGGGCAGTGACGGATAGGTTATTGTGGAGGTACTTGTCCAAGGTGACCACGTGGATGACCAGTTATCGAGGCGGTAGGAGTATGTAAGATCTCCAGTGGGCGTCTGGTCGTCTGAGCCGGTCCAGTTTATGATGGCGGTGGAGATATTCATATATCCGCTGGGACAGGAGGTGATATACGTATCCGGCGGGGTTGTATCAGCCACGCATGGCTCCATAAGTGGATACCAATCCTTGTTGCTCCCGCCTAATATGTTATAAGGGCTGTCGGCGATGCCATCGCTGTTATTATCGTAGGCACCCTCTGATGCCTCGTCGAAGTCCGACCAGTAATTACCTTCGCTTCCATCATCCCATAAATTACTTCCTTCGTCATGTGATTGATTTGTATTATTGAAGAAATTATTGTGGTGGAAGATATTTCCGTTACTATTTGCTAGGACATATATCCCCTGGGTATTATCAGTGAAGTTACACATTACTATAATTGCCCCCTCAGCATGATCAAGCAGTATTCCTTTACCTTGGTGTGAGAAGATGCAGGCAGTTGTTGATAAACAATAATCTGCGTTGGCATATGAGCCTTGGTGGCAATATGTGTATATCCCATGTTGGTTGTGTGATATGATGGTGTTCTCCATCTCTGTATCTATGTTCACGCCTGCATATTGATGCCAAAAATGAGCAGTGGCTATTGCTGTTAGGTTAACTCCTACACCTCTATTATATTCAAGTATGGAGTCATATATCTCCATATTACAATTTGCAATCCAGTTACCTGTATAGGTGTTATCTACCTTTATGTAAATATCTATGCCATGTTTGGTGTTATTGTGAATGTGACATCTTTCTACAGTCAGTAGGGCGTTTGAACTCCCTGTTGGTGCCGTTACAGATATTCCCGTCTCACAGCTATAAATCTCTGTTCCAATAAGGTTGGCACCAGCATTTTTAATACATATACCAGACCCAGAACAGTTACTTATAGTAACATTATCAATTGTTAACGTTGTGCTCTTCAAGGTTAAACCGTTTTGAGCGAAGGCAATACTGCAATTCTTCATTTCACAGTTCATGCTAGACTGGCCACATTCAATTCCTCGCCAAAATCCATCATGTTGGTTTTTGGCATTGGTAAAAAGTATTTTGTGTTGTACTGTCCCAACTGCAATAAGCTCACCGTAAGTTACTGTAATGCCACTATCGGGGCCATGAAAGTTGAGTACAGTACCTGGTTCAACTGTTACCACGTCATTGGTAGCAATGTCGATGACTCCTGTAAAATTATATGAACTCTTAGAATGCCATATCCATTCCTCAACGACATACCCATGACCATGCCAGTCCTTTTGCCCATTGTCAACAACATGGGTCCCTTTTTCTGTCAGACCGACAGTATCTAAGTGGAGGCCATATATCGCATTATTAGAAATATTCGCGTCGGTTACAACTAAGTTATTCACCACTCCTGCATATGAGCCTTGTTGGTAATAGGTATAAACTCCATGCTCATTATATGAAAGAGTGGAATTATTAATCTCTGTATTTATGTTTACACCGGCATATTGGTGCCAATAATAGGCTTGAGCGATGGCTGTCAGATTTAATCCTTTCCCTCCATTATTTCGGATTGAAGAGTTGAATATCTCCACGTTACAATCAGCGATCCAATTATCTGTATAGGTGTTATATATACACATATAGACATCAATGCCATCCCCTGAATTATCACGAATGTCACATCGATTTAAATGCAATAGGACATCTGAGATTCCAGTTGGTGCCCTCACGGATATGCCAGTGCTACAGTCGCAAATCAAAGAATCAAATAGATATAATGTCGAATTAATAATTTCAATTGCTTTTGTGCAATTATATATATGTATCCGATCTAATGCGAGATTAGAATC
>JBNGDQ010000089.1:0-222 GCA_049975285.1 Thermoplasmatota archaeon | reverse complement strand
AGTGATTTCCTTGTAGTATGGTTACGTCACTTATATTTACCCAATTTACAACAACCTTTATTGTATCCCCACTATCAATTCCATCAATAACCGTCCCATTTCGATTCTCGCCAATTAAGGTAAGCTGCTTAGTAACTACTACATTCTCATAGTAGGTGCCATTCTTCACAAAGATTGTATGCCCATCGAGCGTATCAGGGTCATCAATGGCTGCCTGAATAG
>JBNGDQ010000088.1:1530-5861 GCA_049975285.1 Thermoplasmatota archaeon | reverse complement strand
AAATAAACCACTAAACATTACGCTCCTGCTGTAACATTTTTAAAAAATGTTTTTTATGCTCTTTCTCCCCTGCTCCTTCGATAGTTTTTTGTAGCCATTGCTATTAATGATGTGGAGGCACAGGCAATGCAGGGAAAAAACAGGGCCATGGTTGTGGTGATGGCCATCTGTCTGGCAGCGGCATCACTCACGCTTTTAATGTTGAATAATGGATATGGACCTTTGGGAGCAGAGGCAGCAGGAAACGGAACCATGTTGTATGTGGGTGGCTCTGGACCCGGCAACTACAGCAGTATCCAGGCGGCGGTCGATGCTGCCAGCAGTGGGAACACCATTTTTGTGCACAGCGGCATCTACTATGAGAATGTGGTGATAGGCAAGACCCTCAATTTGGTTGGAGAGGATAGAGACACCACCATTATTGATGGTGGCGGCAGCGGCGACGTGGTCAATGTCACCGCTGACGGGGTTACCATCACTGGGTTCACGGTACAGAATAGTGGGCCAGGGTGGCCCTATGCAGGGATAATACTTGCCGGTGTCCAGCACTGCCGCATTGAAAACAACACTGCCAGCAGCAACTACGCAGGCATCCATTTGAATGTTTCCAGAAACTGCACTATCATCGGCAACACTGCCAACAACAATAGTTGGGATGGTATCCGCCTTACTTATTCCCAAAGTAACACTGTCACCAACAACACCGTCACCAACAATACTTGGTATGGCATATATCTGTTATCCTCCAGTGGTAACACTATCAGCGGCACCTCTGCCAGCAACAACAACTTTGGCATTTTACTATTTCTTTCCAACAACTGCACCGTCACTGGCACCACTGCATACAACAACAACCGGGGCATTTACTTGTTTATTACCGGCGGCAACACCATAGCCGATACTACTGTCATCAACAACGACTACGGCATCTATATTTATTCTACCCGCTCGTGGCACCAATCCAGTGGTAACACCGTCACGGGCACCTCTGCCAGCAACAACGACTATGGTATTCTCCTAAATAATACCAACAACAACGCCATCACTGACAACACCATCCACAACAATGTCTATAGTATCGTGCTGGATAATTCAAGCAACAACGCTATTAGTAACAACACCATCCGAAACAACAGCCGTGGCATAGAGCAGGGGTATAATTCCAGTAGCAACAGTATCACTAACAACACCATCTCTGGAGGATGGTCCGCAATAGTCCTCGACGGCGATTACAACACAATCTCGCGTAATACCATTCACAATCAAACGGGATGTACCTATGCAATCCTGTGCTATTCAAATCACAATGTCATAACATACAATCATATATCCGATGTATTCAATGGCACAGCACTCTGGAACGGAAACAATAATACCGTTTCACACAACTGGTATGTCAATAACACAAATTTCGGTGTGTGTGCCACAAATACAACAGAAAATAATCTCATTTACAATAACTATTTCAGTCATTCTCGCTGCATCGATGAGGATAACAACATTTGGAATATCAGCAAAACACCGGGTGTCAACATCATTAGTGGACCCTACCTAGGTGGCAACTACTGGAGCGACTATACAGGGCTGGATATTGACGGTGATGGATTAGGAGACACCAATATTCCGCATGGTCCAGGCGATTACGCACCTCTTACTGAAACCAGTGAATTGCAGATGGCAGAGGAGATACAGATAGGAAACGCCGCAATTGTGGCCGGTAGACATGTCTTGGTTCCAGTAAACATCGATACTTCTCAGAACGGCCCTATCCAAACGATGTGCTTCGATGTCACCTATGGTAGTGCTGTTAACTTGGTTAGCATACAGCTTGGGACGCTGACGACTGAAGGGGATGGCTGGATACATATGCTCGGTTCCAATAACAGAAGTGTAACCATCGTTACATCCATCAAAGAAAACGCCATAGCCAATGGCTCCTCAGGTGTTATTGTTTACCTTAACTTCAGCACTAAAGCACAACCTGGTCAGACAATAGAAATAAATCTCACGGCAGTAGACATTGCTAACACGCAATTAAAAGAAGGAACAGCACCAGTAAAGGGCGGAGTTATTACCTTGCTATTTCTAGGTGACCTCAATGGCAATGGTAACATTGCTGATGCCGTTGATGTCACCATGATGATGCAGGCCTCGGTGGGCGACATTCCTACCACTGCGGACTTTGACCTGGACGGGAACGGCATACCTGCTGATGCTGTCGATGTCACCATGATGCTCCAGGCCTCGGTGGGAGACTTGGACCTATCGGCCTATTGAGGTGAACACCATGAAAACATCACTTGCAGTTATCGCACTCGTGGTGGTAACTGCAGCAGTCATCCTGCCGGTTGACGCCGCCCCTATCCACATGGCGGACAGCCTGACGATTCCAACCGTCATTGTAATCAACGAAGAGACTGTTACCACCTCCATTAACATAACCAACACCATGAATGGACCCATTCAGACCATACTCTTCGACATTGAATACGACAACGCTGTAGTTGCTCTGACCGGTGTCAGCAGCGGCAGTCTAACAGCCTCAGGCCACTGGCAGCACATAGTGGGAGAAAACAACAAGAGTATCACCATTGCCACGGCCTACAAGGACGAAGCAATCCCGAACGGCTCGTCGGGGTCAATAATCCTGCTGCACTTCACCATAGTGGGAACAAAAGGAGACAACAGCACCCTCACCCTCACCAGCCTAGACATGGCCAACACCGCACTCCAGCATGGAACCGCACCCCTGCAATCCGGAGAAGTCATCATCAACTCCATCCCCTCTGCCCCCCATAGTCCCTCGCCGCCAAATGGTGCAACAGACGTAAGCGTGAGTACCTCTCTGTCCTGGACCTGTGAGGACCCTGATGGCAATGACCTACGGTACGACATCTATTTTGGAACGTCAGCCAGCCCCCCAAAAAGGACAAGCAACCAGACAGGAACAACATGGAACACAGGCACCCTCCAATACTCGACTACCTATCACTGGCATGTGGTAGCCTGGGACGAACACGGCGCCCACAACACCAGCAACCTCTGGCAGTTCACCACAAAAGATGCACCACCTTCTCCACCGGAGAACGAGTTTCCCACTATCTCCCTTAACTCTCCAGCCGACGACGCCACGGTCTCGGGAACGGTGACGATTTCGGGTACGGCCAGCGACAGCGACGGCACCGTAGAAAGCGTACAGGTGCAGATTGATGCTGGCTCGTGGCAGATGGCCACCGGAACCACGAGTTGGACCTATAGTTGGGATACCACCAGTGTCAGTGATGGCAGTCATACCATTTCCGCCTGGGTCTCCGACGATGATGACTGCTCTACCTTTGTGAGTATCACGGTCACCGTGAACAACACACCCGCTAATCAGGCACCCACGGTCCATATTGTTGCCCCCACATCGGGAACCCAGCTCAAAGGCAGGTTTACCATCCGGGGAACCGCGAGTGACCCCGATGGCAATGACACCCTTGAACGAGTAGAGCTGAAAATCGGCAATGAGTCATGGATGGTGGTCACGGGGACCACCTCATGGAACTACAACTGGGATTCCACCGCAGTTGAAAACGGAAACTACACTATTCAGGCACGAAGCTATGATGGCACCAATTATTCAGAGATAGACTCCATCTCTATTACAGTAAACAACAAGAAAGACGATGATGGCACTCCTAGCTTCCAGTTCATCCTGCTGCTGGCGGCTGCAGGCATAGCGATGCTGGTATTGCGAAGAAATCGACGATACTAACCATAGCACTGTCTTCCTTCCCTCTGTCTTTTATGTTTCAGTACCTGCAAAGGCCGTCATACGGCCCTATATGAAGGCTTCAGAGCCCATTTATCCGGGAAGTTGCAGCTATGAAAGGGTGAGCTTCCAGTTGATGTCAAACCGTGCCCCGCAGCCGGGGCATATCAGTATGATTCTGTAATCCTTGTAGTCATAGCCTTTTTCGTTTCTCAGAAAAGAAACGTGAAATCCGGCCTGATAGCCGCATTTCGGGCAAACACGAAATTCGTCTCTGGCCTTAACGTGGTGTATTTCTTCTTGAACGTCCACAGTATCACTCTGGTACCATATCGAGGAGAACTATATGGAATTTGTCCCGAGAGAAACCGGGGAACGCAGTATACAAACGGTAGAGGGCCATGCAGCGGCAACCCCCCGTCTTTTTAAAAGCAATGGGAACCACGTGGGTTAAATAATGCCCGGAGCATAGGAACCGCATGGACGTCAAAGGCTTTCCCCGGGCTGGCCCCCGCGTCCCTCTGGACGAGCTTTTTCCACCTGATTTCATGGCAGCCTACACGGATGCGGATACCAT
>JBNGDQ010000088.1:0-1430 GCA_049975285.1 Thermoplasmatota archaeon | reverse complement strand
TCTTTTGCCTGCCGGCACTGCGTCCGCTGCTGTACCGCCACCTATTCGCTCAGAGACGTCGAGGAAGGGCTGCAGTACCGCTCCGCCCGGGAGAAGATGGCCCGGACCACCGGCCTGTGCTGGGATACCCCCGACGACAGACTGTGCCTCCTGCTCTTCAACGACGAGGTGAAACATCTGCAGGACTATGCCATCCGCCACGGCATATCCTTCCATCCGGTTCCCCTGCTCTATGCCCTAGACGACAACACCGGCGGCGCCGTCGTGCTGTGCTGGACCCTGGACCATGCCACCTGCCCGTTTTTGACGGAGGAGACGGAGGGACCCCGGTGCGCCGTCCACATGGTGAAACCCCTGGTATGCCGGGCCTTTCCCGTGGTGCGCAGGGAGGGACAAAACACCTATGCGCTGTCCGAGCTCTGTACCGGCTGTCAGGCACTGCTTCCAGTCAATGAGGCACTCGTGGAGGAAAGGCTGGGCCCGGAACTGCAGGCAGCCCGAGCCGTCGACCGGCGGATGACCGAGCTGCTGGCCCGTTTCGCTGTGCTCCGGGAGATGCACCGGATTCGACCCCGGCTGATCGACGACCTAGACGGAACAGGCGACTGGGTTCGGAGCAGCGTGCTGGCCAGGCAGTATGCTCTGCTGGAAGAGATATCCTAGCGGCGACGGGGGCAGCAACCGTTATGTACCGATAGGCTATTTGTGGCTATGACCCGGAAAGAGGTCTCTCTGCCGTTGGAAGCATGCCGTGAGATTCTCGACCTCGGCAACGATTTAATTGCCGTCTATGATGAGAAGGGGAACTGTATATACGTCAGCCCTACGGTTAGTGACATTCTGGGATACTCAGCCCAGGAGCGTGTTGGGAAGCCTGGATTGGATATTGTTCATCCTGACGATGTCTCGCATGCTACGGAGCTTTTTTCCCAGGTCTTGCAAAACCCGGGTAAAACCTTCAGCGGAGACCTCCGTATTCGACACAAAAATGGGACCTACATAACACTGAACTATAGAGTGAATAATCTTCTTCATAATCCCCAAGTAAAGGGCATTGTCACTAACCAACATGATGTGACCGAACAGAGGGCTCTGGGAGAACTGTATGAAAAACTGGTTGAACGGGGCAACGACGGAGTCATGGTGGCCCAGGACGGCCTGCTGAAGTATGCCAATCAGATGCTGTTTGATACACTGGGGTACACCCCCGAAGAAGTTGTTGATACTCCATTTATTCGGTACATCGCCCCTCAATACCGGGAGATGGCCGCCGAGCGATTCACCCGTCGCATGCAGGGGTTGGAGACCCCTCCGATGTACGAATTGGAACTGGTGGCCAAGAACGGAAGCTACATCCCGGTGGAGGTCCATGCAGCCGTGATTGAATACCAGGGAAAACCGGCAGCCATGGCCGTGGTGCGGGACATCAC
>JBNGDQ010000087.1:0-5894 GCA_049975285.1 Thermoplasmatota archaeon | reverse complement strand
ACCGCGTTTTTCGGCGCCGGATTCATCATCAACCTCTACCTGCTGCTGTTGAAGCTGCTGTACGGGGAAGAGCTCTCCGAGCGGCCGCTGCTCCTGCTGGGCATCCTGCTCATGATCATGGGCCTTCAGATAGTATTTTTTGGCTTCCTAGCCGAGATCATGATCCGGGAGTACTATACGCTGTCCGACAGGGAAATGTACAATATCAGGGAGCAGCTGTAGCCCGAAGGCTATGCCCCAAGTATACCAGCCCCCCGATGACGTTGCCGGCGAGCTTGACCAGCTGGTCGGAAAAGCCCAGGGAGAATGCAGCGGCGCTGTTCACGCCGACGGAGGAAAACAATGTCACATAGGTGCCCTCCCGCACGCCGAAGCCCTGCACGGTCACCGGCAGGAACACCAAGATCTCCGCGACGGGGATAAAGATAAAGAAATACGAGACAGCGATGGTGAGACCGAGGGCCCAGGCCAGCGTTACGTTCACCAGGACGAGCAGCAGGTGATACGACAGCGAGATCGCCATGACGGGGAGCATCGCCCGGCGATGCCTGCGATACGCGCGGAGCGCCCGGTAGACATCCTGGACGAAGCATCGTGCCCGAGAGAAGCGCTGCAGGAACGAGAGCCGGAGCAATCGGTCGATCCAGTCGGTGAAGAAGAGCACGACGAGCGCCACGAGCGGCAATCCCAGGATGGGCAGAGCGAGCAGCCGCGCCGTCTGATCGATGAGCGGCCAGCCGACGACCAGCGATATAGACCCGATGGCGACGACGGCTATGAGGCCGGTCAGGCGGTCCATGACCACGGAGGCGTAGCTCTCCTCCCGCCGCTGCAGCTGCTTGGAGAACACGTGGGCCTTGACCACGTCGCCGCCCACCGACGTCGGCAGAAATGCATTGAAAAAGGTCCCGATGTAATAGTACTTCCACGCCTGCAGGAACGAGACCTGTTCATGCTTCGCTCTGAGCAGCAATTGCCATTTCTTGGCGCTCAAGGCCACCCCGAGGTTTTCCAATCCAAGGGCAAGGAGAAAGATGGGCAGCGCAAGGCTGGCGAGCTGCTCCGCGATACGGTCTACACCAGTAAGATAGATGATAAACGCGATGAGAGCCACGCTGACCGTCACGTTGAGCAGATACCGCCAGGTCTTCTGCATGCACATCGTGATAGGGCTGCCAGATAAAACGTTTTACCCTGGGACAATGATTATATGGCGCCGGCAGCTATCACGTATGGAGGAAAAGATGAGAGACGACGGCGACGCAGCGCATCATGGACTGGAGGCAGACGATGGTTGACTTCTCGGACGTGGAGGCGGCCTACGAGCTACTCAGGCCTGTGGTGAAGCAGACGCCGCTGGAGCGCTCCAAGACGTTCTCCGAGATGGCCGACGCCGACGTCTACCTGAAGCTGGAGAACCTGCAGACCACGGGCTCCTTCAAGCTGCGGGGCGCCTACAACAAGATACACCGGCTCAGCGATGAAGAAAAACGGCGGGGGGTCATCTGCGCCTCGGCGGGCAACCATGCACAGGGCGTCGCCCATGCAGCGACGTTGCTCGGCATCGACAGCACCGTGTACATGCCGAAGTATGCACCGCCAACCAAGATCATCGCCACGCGCTCCTACGGCGCAGACGTCGTGCTCGAGGGTGAAACCTACGACGATGCACACGAGGCAGCGATGCAGCGGGCCGCGGCGGACGGCCTGACATTCATCCCGCCGTTCGATGACCCTGACGTCGTGGCGGGGCAGGGTACCATCGGCATCGAGATGCACGAGGCACTGGATGACATCGACGTGGTGCTCGTCCCCGTCGGCGGCGGCGGGCTCATCTCCGGCATCGCGGTCGCCCTGAAGCATCTGCAGCCCTCCGTGACGGTCGTCGGCGTCGAGGCAGAGGGGGCTCAGGCGATGTACCGGTCGCTCCGGCGGGGAGAACTGACGCCATTGACCAGCATGTCGACCATCGCCGACGGCATCGCCGTGAAGCATCCCGCCGAGCTGACGTTCGAGCTGGTAAAACAGTACGTCGACGACCTGGTGACGGTCACCGACGAGGAGATAGCCCGGACGCTGTACCTGCTCCTGCAGCGCACCAAGCTCGTCGTGGAGCCTGCCGGGGCCGCCGGGCTGGCGGCGCTGCTCTGCGGTACCGTCTCCTTCCCGGGAAAAAACGTCGTGGCGCTGCTGAGCGGAGGAAACATCAACCTGCTGCTGCTCACCCAGGTCATCGAGCGGGGGATGATGCAGCACAGCCTGCTCGCCCGGTTCTCGGTCACAGTGCCCGACAAGCCACACATGCTGGACGGCATCCTGGACGCCCTGGCATCGCTCAACGTCAACGTGCACTCGATCTCCCACGACCGGATGACAACGTCGGTGCCTATCGGCCACGTCAAGATCATCATCACCTTCCAGACGCTCGGCGCCGGGCAGATAGACGAGGTAGAACAGGTATTCAAGGAGCGAGATCTGCCGTACGAGAAGCTACGGTAGCAGCATGAAAACTTATAAGCAGAGGGCGCGTTCACATCGCCGATGGATATCTGGAACAGGCTGACGGCGCTGTCACATCGCAAGAAGCTGCTCGTGTTGCTGCTCCTGGCGACGCTGCTGCTCTCGCTGTTCATCACGGCCGACCGGGTATATGTCGACGCGGCGGTGAACACGAACCCGGCGACGGACCACACCGACAACGAGCTCTACATCAAGCGAGCGCAGACCATCCTGGACGGCGAGCTCCTCTACCGGGACGTCGACACGCAGACACCGCCGCTCATCAATTATCTCCTGGTGCCACCCGTTGCCGCGGGCGGATCCGCCCTGGCCTTCGAGGTCTATTTTTCTCTGTTCATCATCCTGGCGGCGCTGTCGCTCTATCATTTCCTCTCCCGCATCGACGACGTGAAGGCGTTCGCCGGTGCGCTCGTGTTCCTGTTCATCCCGTCAACCATTATCATTCCCACGTTCGCCCGGCAGGATGAAGCCATCGTGGTGTTCTTTTTCCTGCTGCCGTTGCTCGCGATGACGGTCAGCCGGCGCCGGTGGCTCTACGCGGCCGGGGCAGCGCTCGGCGTCTGGATAAAGATGCACTCTATCTTCCTGATACCGCCGTTTCTGGTCAAGGAGCGACGGCATGCCCTGAAACACATTGTCGTCATGGCCGCCGTCTCACTCGCAGCGACGCTGCCCTTCCTCATACTCGCATATGACGAGTTCATGTTCCACCTCCGGTTCTACCTGCTCGGGCAGGGAAACGAGGCACTGCAGGGCATCAGCCTGTGGCGGATCCTGGACAGCCAGAGCATGACGGTGCCCAAGATCGGGCTCATCATCGTGATGGGCACCGCGTTCCTCGTCGTCTACTACCAGGCGTACCGCCACAATGTGAGCGTCTGGAAGACCGTCGCGCTGACACTGCTCATCTACTTCATCGTCTACCCCAAGATACACTACGAGTACTACCTCGTATTATTCGGCATGCTGACCCCCTACGTCATCGAGAACCGACGGATGGTCGCCGGATTGTTCGGCATCTCCCTGCTCTCCGGCGCAGCGTTACTCATCGAGCAGCGCTACCTCGACTGGGGCACCACGACCGCCAACAGCGATCTTTTCATTGCGCTCGCCGCAGTGTGCATGCTCGCCATCGATGTCATCCTCATCGTGCTGTTCCACTGGATTGCAACGCATGAAACATGGCTCGACCGCGAGGCGATTTTTTAATATACCGCTTCCTTAATATACCCCGTTTCTATTCGCACCAAAAAGGGCCCGTAGCTTAGCTAGGTTGGAGCGCCCGGCTGATAACCGGGAGGTCCGGAGTTCAAATCTCCGCGGGCCCACTTTTGCTTTATGAGTATGTTTTAGCTAATATGCCTATCATCCTCATTGATTACGGTGCGGCACCATATTTTTTATATCGCTGTCCATTGTAGCTATGAAGCCTTCAGGAGAATAACATGGACAAAATAGGCACGATGGTGCTATGTGGACTGATTGCAGCTGTTTTCGTGATGCCTATTCCAGCAATCAATGAAGAAATCGTGAGTCTAGACAGGCAGAATGTAGGCGATGCATCGGTAAGCCTGAACGGCGGATGGCTGGAGGACCGCGACGGCGTCACAATCCTGCATTTGAATGGCTCCTATTATGACATGGGCTACCAGCAGGGGTATCTATTACAAGATGAAATCCGGGAGTGCATGCGGACGCAGCTAGTATTTTTCGAGAGCGCTGGATTCTCGTATGAGAGAATCTTAGAGATAGGAGACATCATGGACGACTATCTCCCCCAGGAATATAAGGAGGAAATGCAGGGCATGGCCGACGGCGCCGACCTGCCCCTGGATGACGTCATCGTGCTCAACACGATGCCTGCCGTTCTCAATGTCGCGTTTAATGAAGCCTGCTGCGAGATATCTCTCTGGGGAGATGCAACGGTGGATGGAAAGCTCCTGCACGTGCGGAGCTGGGACTGGAGCCTCAACTTGGTGGATTCCGAAACCGGTATCTCTCTCCAGGAAAACATGGTGGTAATAATCCGGACGCCCGAGGTTGGCTATGCCTCGATGTCGGTACCGGAAAATCCAGGCGCCATCACCAGCTGGAATGGCGTCAATGAGAATGGTATCGTCATCGGAGAAAACACCTGCCTCACGGAGGATATTACCTATCATGGCATCAGCCCCGCCTTCCGCATGAGAATGGTCCTGGATCGCAGCGACACCGGCGAAGCAGCGCTCTCCATCCTGACCGCTAATAGAACCTGCGGCACAAATTTTGTCCTGTCGGATGCAAATGAGCCCGCTGGCTATGCCCTCGACCAGACAGCTAATATCAGCTACGTAGGCACCTGGGATGACCCCGTCGAAGGCACCGACCCGTTCTGGCAGATTGAAGACGTGGTCCGACGGACTCCCACCTACATCGACCCGGAGTGCGCAGCCAGGGAAGTAGGCAGAATCCGCTACGATCCAAGTGGCCTCCGGGGCGTGTTAGCTGCCCTGACGGGTCAATCCTACATGGTCATTCCCTGGGTGCACTATCGAGCCCTGAGTCATCAAATCGAGAGATACTATGGAACGCTGGATGTCAACAGCACCATGACCGCGCTGCGGGAGGAGTACACCGGCGCGACGGATTTCGGGATGCTGCTCGCGACACTGGTTGGATCCTACCAGTGTCTCTGCCAGTGGGTACTCTGCCCTGAAACTGGTGAAATGGCTATCTCGTTTGCCAGCCCGGATACACGGGCCTGCTATGAACCCGTGCATTATTTCAACTTCTATGAACTCATGGAGGCAGAGCCACCCTAAACAAAATCCTGCCGGGTGTCACAACCGCGGCAGGTTATGCTCTATCTCGAAGGGGCTGACCCGGGTATCGTATTTATGGCCGACCTCGCTGCGGTAGTTGCGCACCTGTATCTCCTTGTTGGCGATGAACTTTCGATACAGGGCATCGCCGAACGTCTCCCGGACGATCGAGCCAGCCTGCATCGCCGCCAGTGCTTCCTCCAGGTTGCCGGGAAGCATGGATATGTCCAGCTGCTCCCGCTCGTCCTGGTCCATGCAGTAGATGTCGTGCTCCGTGGGCGATGGCAGCTCCAGGTCCTGCTCGATGCCGCGGAGGCCGGCTGCCAGCATCACGCTGAACGCCAGGTAGGGATTACAGCCAGGGTCGGGGCTGCGCAGCTCGATGCGCGTGGCATGCCGTTTGCCAGGTGCATACTCGGGAACGCGGACCAATGCCGAGCGGTTTTTCTGTCCCCAGACGATGTAGACCGGCGCCTCATACCCGGGGACCAGTCGTTTATACGAGTTCACCCACTGGTTGAGCACGGCGGTTATCTCTCCGATGTACGTCAGGATGCCGGCGGTGTAGGCTCG
>JBNGDQ010000086.1:0-5939 GCA_049975285.1 Thermoplasmatota archaeon | reverse complement strand
CGAGCAGGAGACCCCGCCCAGTTTTCTCACCGCCGAGGAATACCTGCAGTTCGTGACCGCCATCCGCGGCATCGACGCCTGGTTTATCCATCTCGATTTCGAGGGACAGCGCGACGTGCTGTGCAAGGACCTGTCGCGGGGCACGCGTCAGAAGCTCATGTTCGCTCAGGCGTTCCTGCACCAGCCAGCCATCGCGTTCGTCGACGAGCCCCTCATCAACCTCGACCCCGTCATCCAGCGGACGGTCAAGGACTACATGCTCCGGCACGTCGAAAAGGGTGGCACTATCTTTCTCTGCACGCATGTCCTCGAGATAGCCGAGGAGATCTGCACCCGAATCGGCATCATCCATCATGGCTCCATCCTCCGTGACCTCTCCGTACAGGAGGCCACCGCCAATGGACAGCGACTGGAGAAAGTATTCCTAGACGCGGTCAGCGGGGCGTAGCATGTACGAGGTCTTCACCGGCATGGTAAAGGAAGAGTGGCGTATGCATGCCTCCCTGTTCGGCGGTCGGATGTTCGCACTGTTCCCGTTCATGCTGATTGGTTTCGCAGCCATGGGGACTGCCTTTGCCTCGATTCTTGTGGAGGTCATCGAGCCATACAACGTGGCATTCATCGCGCATTACTCGCTGCTTCTCTTCGGGGTCAGCGTCGGCGCCTTCGGGCTGCTCGGCCGGGAGATCATGAACCGCCGCTTCGGGCAGGCCAGCCTGATCGCGTACAGCGCCCGGAGTCTTCCCGTATCGGAGCGCCACGTCATGACTGCCTTCTACCTCAAGGACGTGCTCTACTACATGCTGCTCTGGATTCTCCCGGTTATGGCGGGCATCACCGTCATTGCGCCGCTGCTATCGTATGGCGCCGTGGTGCCCCGGCTGCTGGTGTCGCTGCCGCTGGCGTTCCTCGTCGGCCTGGCCGTGGTCTTTTTGCTCTCCACGTTATATGTGCATTCATCGGTGCTTCTCGCCTTTGTTCTCGCCGCCGGCGCTGCACTCGGCATCCTGGCCTCACAGCAGTGGGAAATACGGCTGGCTGCATTGCTTCCCCCGTTTTCGTTTTTTCTGCATGGGTCGATGCTCTCGCTGGCTGCATCTGTGGCCATCATCGCTGTGTTTTCCATGCTGTCTCTCCTGTTCATCAGGGTGGAGTATCCCGCGAGGGAGCGCCGCTACGCTGGCACGTTGTCGTCGCTGGCTCACCGGCTGCCGGTGCCACATCGCTGGCTGGTGGCGAAGGATTTCATTGATTTCACCCGGAGTGAGGGCGGCATCGGCAAACTCGTGTTTGGCTTCGGGCTGCCGGCGGCCATGGTCTGGCTGCTGTTTTTCGTTCTCGCGGAGTTCATTCCCCTGCTTGATTTTCTGCCGGTCTTCTCGCTCTTCTTGGGCATCATTGCCTCTTCTATATACAACTGGTTGACGGAGTTTGACTCCTTCGCTGGCTATGCCTTTTTGCCGGTGCGGGTGTCCACCGTTATGCAGGGTAAGGTCATGAGCTACCTGTTGCTCATGGTGGTTCCCCTGGGCGTGCTATTCGGAGCCACTGTTACGTCGGGTCAGTACGACCTGTTGGTTCCGGCTGTCTGCGCGTTTTTCGGCATGTCGTTCTATGCGCTGTCAGCCACCGTGTATCTCATGGGATTGCATCCGACGGTGCTGATATACCATGCGAAGCTCTTTGCCCTCTACACGGCGATGACGGCGCCCGTTGCCGTGCTCCTGCTCTTCGGGGCAGCGCTGCACCCCTGGCTGCTCTGCGCTGCATTGTTGCTGCTCCCGTTCGCCTGGTATATCCTCCGGCACGCGATGCAGCGATGGAATCGATGGACGCCGACGGTGTAAACCGGGATGCTACGTGCGCCCCACGATGAGAGCCGATGAGCCGATAAACCAGTTTCTGTCGTAGCCGCCTCCCATGGGCAGGGTGAGCAGGAGCCCCGTGAATCCAATCAGCAGAAACGTTTTGCCCCATTTTCCGCCGTCAATGTCCGAGGATTTATAGCCCAGCAGGCCGAGCGTGGACACATGGCCGTCCCATCCGATGTTCCAGGTAGCGAACGGGAGATACAGGCGGGGCGGGTACAGCAGCACGTCGAGCGTTACCTGTGAGAGGCCATAGAAAAGCGTGTAGAGAACGGGATATAGCTGGAGCATGAAGAGCATGACTTTGACGGTTCCAACTGCGGCCATGGACAGCGGGCCGAATACGGCAGAGTTGGTGCTTCGCCCAAGAACGAAACAGTAGGCGTTTGCCATCACGTCGACTTGCTGTGACGCGGGTTTTTTTACCTGTCCAGATATCGTTTCATACAGGCATGCGGCATCCTCTACGAGGCCGGTCTGTTCCAGTTTAGCCAGCAGCACGGGCAGGATGTCCGTATAATCCTCCGGGTTCTGTTCCAGCTCATGCAGGAACGCAGAAATGGTGCGCACGTCGCTGTATGACAGCTGTTTTTCGGTTGAGGAACCGTCTGAGCCATACGCTTTCACCGGCACCTGCCGCTCGGTATTGCTGCTGGCGATAACGGGGACGGCCAGCGTACCAAGCAACACCAGCATTACCAGCAGTGCCACCCCTTGTTTATATGTCTTCATAGACATACCTCCATCATCACAGATATAACAACAAATGGTATAAAAAATTATTTCAGGCGCTGCCAAACGAGCCGGCACCGCGATGTCCACAGCACATAAATACCGTCGCAGATATGCACAGAGTATGAAGCGAGCACACGTCTGGATCTCCGGTAAAGTGCAGGGTGTCTGGTACCGTGCCACTACGCAGAAGCAGGCTGAGCAGCGTGACCTCGCCGGATGGGTGCGCAATCTCTCCGACGGCCGCGTCGAAGCAGTATTCGAGGGCCCGGAGCCAGAGATACAGGACATGATACAGTGGTGTCATACGGGCTCCCGGATGGCCCACGTGGACGACGTCGACGTCGAATGGGAGACCCCGAAGGGCCTCGAGGGCTTCACCATCAAACGCTGAACACTGTCAATCCATTGCTCTTCAGCAGCGACCTGAACCGCTCGCCTTTTTCACCGTGCAGATAGGCGGCTGTCACGCCGGACGTAGCATCCACGGCGGCCTGCACCATTGATTCATCGATATGCCGGAGTTGATAGTCCGGTATCATGTGGCCGAACGCCACGTCGTCGTCCAGCGCCAGGTCGGTGAAACGCGGGGCGTAATGACCGCCGCCGAGACCGATAGCCACCCGGGATGCGTTCCCCTGACCAGTGAGCAGTGCATCCGCGATGGCGTTGCAGCCCCTCATATCCCTCCATTCCTGCTCGCTGCTGCCTACCTCGATGAAAAACGTCGGCAGAGACAGAAATGGACCGTGATGGGTAACCTCGTAGCAGACATCGTAGTCAAGCGCGGTCGCGTTATCGTACAGTCCCTGCAATGCGCGGTGCATCAATTCCGGGGCTGCTGGCACGAGCATCCGATTGCGGCCCCCGAAGTCGGCATCATGGTAGTTGCCGATGGGATGCACCGACAGCGTTTTTTGCCCGGAGCGAGAACGATGCCGTGACGCGAACACTACTGCCTCAACATCCTCGCTGTCCGGCAGCTCCCGGTCCACGTGGTCATGCTCGAGATGCATATCCTCGATGTGATAGAGGAGCAGCTCACCAGAGCGAAGCATATTGCCATGCTCTCGCCATGCACCCCGGGACTGTAATGCTTCGCCGATGTTCACGCTGGCCGTGTCTTCCCGGGAAACCACGACGGCAATCATGAAAACCTTATGTACAGGGCGATATTTAGGTCTTGATGCTGCACAACCGGAGCGACGAAGAACTCGGCCAGTTCGTCAAAAAACTCGAGCAGCAGGCCCTGGAGACCGCGGAGGAACGCCACCCCATCTACATCAAGGCGGGCCTCAAGGATGCATCGCTCATCCTCGACGTCGGCTGCGGCTCCGGTGCCGTCACCAAGGACCTCGCGGCGCATACGACGGGCACCGTCATCGCGCTGGATGACTCCCTGGATATGGTGGACACCGCCCGGGAGCTGCTCCAGGATGCAGAGAACGTGGAGCTCTGCGTTGGTGATGCCCACCGATTGCCCTTCGCCGATGGATGCTTCGACGTCGCCACCTGCAACATCGTGCTCATGTGGTCGGAGGACCCGCAGCGCGTCGTCAACGAGATGGCCCGCGTGGTTCGCCCCGGTGGCCGCGTCGTCGCCTCCCTGGAACCCGACTTTGGAGGCAAGATACACTGGCCGGAGCACGACGCCGTCGACCCTATTTTTGCCGGGGAGTCGATACGGAAACGCGGCGGCGACCCGCACATCGGGCGGAAGCTGCGTATGTTCTTCGTCCGCGCCGGGCTGGACACCGAGGTCGGCCTGGGCAACCAGCGCATCTGGAGCTGTCAGGAAGACCGGGCCTCGTACACCCGGAGCCGTGACTATTACTGGAACGTGCTCCGCAATGCCGGTATGAGCGATGACGCCATCGCGGCCTGGGAGAGAGACTACCTGCGATCGCTCGACGAGGGCATCCAGCTCAACTTTTTTCCCCAGTTCTACGCCATCGGCAGGAAGCCTCAGTAGCCGCCGACGTGGAGGCTGGGGTCACCCATAACCTGGAACTGCTCAATGGTCATCACGTAGAAGCGGTCGTTCGCCTGCCCTGCAGCCACATCATTGAGGTAATCGTGTTTCGCCTGCACCAGCATCTCTCCCACCGGTCGACCGGGCTCATATGCCTGGAAGAAATGCAGGTCCAGGTAGCCGGCCTGCCCGTGCGGTCCGTCCTCGTCCACGCTCGTCGTCGCTGTCTCCGTGGCTCCAATGGTCGCGATGGCCCCGCCATCCGGTTTTTTGACCAGGGCCCAGGCGAAGCAGGGGACATCCTCCATGCCGAGCATGTAGTACTCCAGCTTGGCGGTCAGGCAGGCATCAAAGAACACCACCGGCAGCTTCTCCTGGTTGTCCATGGCGAGCAGATACGGCGTATAATAGGCAATCATCCACCTGCTGTTGTGCGGATACGTGCCAAAGCCGTACTCGAAGCCATGCCCCGAGTAGCAGACCAGGCCAGCTCCTTCAGACCATATCTGGTTGATGCGATGCGGCAGAAAGTTGCCTTCCACCATCTGTATCTTGACGTGCTCGAACTCAGGGAGCGCGTTAGCCACGTACTCGTTGACCAGCTCTCCTTCATAGGTGCCCCAGCCGGGGAACGTGTCACCGCCCATCAGGATGAGCCGGTTGAACCAGTCAGCGCCGCCGACCGTATTCTCATAGGTCACGATTTTGTCTACCACGGTTTCGACCTCCTCGACATCCTTGCAGAGCAATCGGCCCATGTAGACATCCGCATAGAGGTCAACCTCGTCCCGACTTCCCTCCTCGGTCTCACCGTAGCGGCCGTTACCGTTTGAATCCCACGAGCAAAACGTCATATTTTCGCCGTAAATATCTGCATAGTAATAGTCAGCATACATCGTGTTGCCGCCCCAGAAACTGTACACCAGCCGGGAGGGCACCGTCTCGATGTCGCCCACCAGCATGAGATACCGGATGCCCCACTCCTCGATGGCATCCCGAACGAAGTACTTGATGTGCGCCGGGTTGTCCTCGCCGTGGACCGTGAAATATGTACCGCTGTATATCTCCTCGGTGGTCACCAGCTTCGTCGCCAGGCCGTGCTGCTCCTTGTGATCCACGAGCGGCTGCAGCGCCTCACGGTACTCCTGCGACGCGACGATGAGCAGGTCATATTCGTCGGCCTGCACCTGTGACTGCGCGGCCACCTGGTAGGATATCTCTACCGTAAGATCCTGTACATATTGCAGTTCCCGGGACGCCGGGGTATACCGGGCCGGGAAGACCTGCAGCGATAGGAACGTCACACGCTCGCCGTCATGCAGCCCGACGCCGGTATGCCAGTCCAGCCACTGCGACGGATAGGCATC